>CAIPBJ010000036.1 GCA_903863255.1 uncultured Methylophilaceae bacterium | reverse complement strand
TGACAATCTTTTGTCATTATGAAATGAAATTATTTCAGACACCTTACAGTTCTTACCATGCGCCAGTGAATTTCTTGATGTCTCGCAACTGCCTTTTTGTCGGGCGTCCCGCTCCTCTTTCACGTTTTGCATGATCGGCTTCCCTAGTTAATGCCGCTTCCTGTCTTTTAGATAAACTTGCAGAAGTCTCCTGATAGAGTAATGAAGCCTCTGGCGCCCCCCTTCTCTGATCAGAAAGTGCTCGAACCTCGACTTCCATATCCATGTCTTTTCTTCTAATGAAGATGATGGCTCCTATGCGAACCTCCTTGGCTGGCTTGGCACGATCACCGTCCACGTGAACTTTACCGCTATCGATCGCATCCGTCGCAAGACTTCGGGTCTTATAGAACCGGGCAGCCCAAAGCCACTTATCCAATCGAACTTTTTTATCATTATTTTCTTGCGCCAGCATATTATAACGAAGGAGATTGAGATACTTTAATATTGATCGGTTGATTTAGTTGAACGGTTTTCCTGAATTGTTCAAGATTCTGCTGGACCATTCTGAAGACAGAATCCTCGGTATAGCTGCCCTCGACCATATCCCCTGCAATCTTATCCATGAGTATGGGTATCCCCTCATCAACATTCTGGATTGCATAGATGTGAAACAAACCATTTTCTACGGCATGGATCACTTCATCATCAAGAACAAGATGCTGCTGGTTGCTTCTAGGAATGATGACGCCGTGACTACCATCCAAATTGAATTTCTGGCAAAGTCTGAAATAGCCCTCGACTTTTTCGTTTAACCCTCCCACAGCCATCAGTTCGCCGTGTTGGTTCATTGCACCTGTAACTGCTATACCTTGCTTGATCGGCACCCCCGATACGGCAGACAATAAAGCATACAACTCAGCGCAAGTAGCGGAGTCACCTTCGACCCCCTGGTATTCCTGCTCAAAAACGAGAGTGGCATTCAATGCCAATGGTGCCTGTCTCGAAAAACAGGCTGTAAACCAGCTTTTCAAAATAAAAAGACCCTTGTCATGGTTTGGACCTGTCATCTCGATTTCTCTGTCGATATTTACGACACCTTCATCGCCTGGAGAACATCTTGCAGAAATTCGTATGGGTGATCCAAAACCCACATCCCCCATATCGATGTGGGTCAAGCCATTGATTTGACCGACTTGCGACCCTGTTAAAGTAATCATCAATTCACCATCCATGATGGCTTCCCGAAGTTTACGCTCAGGATAATCGTGTCGTTTCCTTTGGGCTAAGAGTACATTATTGACATCCGTCAAACCAACCACAGCCGTTTCTCTCATTTGAGCCACAGTAGCAATTTCAACGACGAGTTTCTTAAGATAGGAAAAGTCCGTACTAAAACGCAACTGATGCTCGATTTTCCTGTGCATCAGCGTGATCAACTTCCCGACAGAGTCCTTATCAAAATGAAGCAGTTTTTTCTCATGGCAAACATTTGCGATAAATTGTGAGATTGAATGATAGCCATCCCTTGACGCGTCCATGCTTTCAGCAAAGTCGACCTTGATAGGGAAATGCGATATGAAATCAGGGGAGTCCTCCATAAGGGAATAATACTCATCCCTGGTTGCGATCAATATAATTTTCACGCTGGCAGGCAAGGCCTCCGGAGCAAAATGACTGGCTGTATTCTGTGAGGAAACACCTCCTGCATCTTCGACTAGCACATGCCCATTTCGCAAGAAGCGAAGGAGCTTCTCCTGAATCATATTTCCGTTCTGTTGATCAGACTGGATATCTCGAAGATACAACATCAAATAACCTTCATTTGCCCTCAAGAGGTTTCCAGCACGCAATCTAAGAAAATCCGCCTGATTGCTATTACTATCCATGCTTTCGAAACCGCCAAAAAGAGACTGGAATGAAGGGTCGTCATCCACAATTGCAGGCGCCCCCAAAGTCAGCCGATTATCTACCAAAAGATTAACACGGTATCGACTAAGGAAACTTTCGAGTATCCCGTCACCGTCATTGTTGATGGCATGCAGGAATACCTCTATATTCTCAAGTGCATCCGATTTTAATTTCGCCAGATACGCGCTGAATTCAGAGAGCTTGTTGATCGATTCTTTGAACGTATCTTGTATTGAGGTCAGTTCATCTTCCAGGAATTTTGAAGCAGCCTGCTTCGCCTCCTCTGAAATATTCCTTTCAGAACCACCCTCACCCAAAAAAATGGGTATGGTTTTTACGGCTTTTCTGATAAATCGGTCCATCGATAATCTTAGTTCGATTCCCCGACCTGCTTTAAGGTACAAATGCAATGGCTTCTCGGGACCATCGAAATTGTATATAAGAATCAAATCATCCGGGACAGGCAACAAACGACTTTCCTGTGTCAGGATCGACTCCATTAAAGCCCTTCTGCCACTGCCCAGTTCCCCAATAACCATCAGATTAAAACCCGATTGATGAATTTTTAGGCCAAACCTCGCAGCTGCATGAGCTTCACTCTGGCATAGCCATTCTGAAGCGTTCTGGGACAACTCAGAAGTTTTAGTGAATCCCAAATCATCCGGATTGATTTGTACCGACAACTGTTTTGTTTTTAGTTGGTAAATCATTAACGATCGATTCAGTTGGAATTCCATTTTTGTTTGGCAATCTCATCGGATTGATTGGCTTCTACCCAACGTTCACCGGAAGGGGTAACTTCCCGTTTCCAAAACGGGGCTTCTGTTTTCAGGAAATCCATAATAAACTCGCATGTCCTGAATGCGTCCTCTCTATGCATTGATGCAACAATAACCAAGACGATCTGATCAAGCGGGCTTAGGTTGCCGACACGATGAATGATCGTGACTTCATGAATGCTCCAGCGCTCCTTTGCCGATTTTATAAGAGACTCCAGTGATTTCTCAGTCATTCCCGGATAATGCTCTAGGAACATAGACGATATTGCGTTGCCTTGATTCAAATCCCGAACCTGTCCGAGAAAACTAACGACAGCTCCTGTCTGAGGATTGGCACTCCGAACCTTGTTCATTTCGGCTGCCACATCAAAATCTTCAAATTGTATTCGTAC
>CAIPBJ010000035.1 GCA_903863255.1 uncultured Methylophilaceae bacterium | reverse complement strand
CGCCGCATGGTTAATCCAGCATGTTTTCATACGCTCAAAATTTCCAGATTCATTTTCATGTTTGCATTTAGGTAATACAAAGGCCATGACTATTTTTTCATCGGCAGACCATTTTGTTGGATCTCCAGTAAGTGAAATAACAAGTGGATACTGACTTTCCAAATCCTTCCTTCCAGAGTAATGACCAACTTGCATGAATATAAAAAACACAACGCAAGCAGTAGCTACATAAATTAAGATTGATTTAATTGTTTTCAAAGTTCATTTCCTTAAATTTCAGGTATTTTACTTGTTTCACAAGAGCAGTGACTACTATTTAATCCTCCAAAGCACTATCATTGAAAATTAAGGTATTCGGACTTTTCCGGAAGTTCAGCTTTTTACAATAATTGTCCAATTTATCAAGAAATTTTAGTTAGTCACTAGTCAATATTACTACTTAGGTTATAGTCCAAATTTAGAGTGAATTGATTCGTATAAATTAGGGTCAAGATCCTTGTTTACTTCTTTTGAGAACTAAATTCGTCCCGCTCTGACTAAGCTTAAGTTGATCATTATTAATTCACATCATGTTAAAACCAGGCACTACTATTTCAAATTTTGAAAAGATTGAGTTGGATAAATCTCGGATTATAGAAATGGCATGGGAAGATAGAACGACATTTGAGTCAATCAAAATTCAATATGGGTTAGATGAGCCAGCTTTAATGAAGTTAATGAAAGCATCGCTGAAGTTGAGTAGTTATAAGCTATGGCGAAATAGAATTAGAATTAAATCCATCAAACACGAAAAACTTAGAGTTGCAAAAGTAACGAAGGCTTTTTGTCCCACGCAATACAAAATCGGCCGTTAGCTAATTGTCTCTTGCGTCATGCCATTTCGAAAATTATCAACCTTTAAAGATTCTCTTATATAAAACTGATTATGAAACTACCTAAATTAAAATCATTTATCTTGATTCTGTTTTTTCTCAATTCAGCAGCATGGGCACAAACCACATTTGACATCGGGTATACGGGACGCTATGTAGAGAAGTTTCAAGACGGCAAAATCAAATATCAAGTAGATATTGTCAAAGGTAAAAAACAAGGTAAGGAAATCTTTTACTATGCTAGCGGTAACAAGCAAATACAAACAACTTATGTTGATGATCTAGAAGATGGGATTTGGAATCAATGGTATGAAGATGGTCAGATTAAGCTAGAGGCATATTATAAAAGTGGACTCGAGAATGGCAGCTTTACCCAATGGTATGAAAACGGCCAAATGCGCGTGCAATCAAATTTTGTAAATGGAAAAAAAGAAGGTTCAGAAACTGCATGGAATAAAGATGGAAGTATTAAATATCAAACTAAGTATTTGGATGGAAAAGAAATCAAACAATGAACATGTTTTAATTCAAAAACTACCGATACTCCTGACTAAATATGCTTATAGATGAGTTAACGAATCAAACCACATATAAGGGCAATAAAAGAACGTTACCCAGTAAAGTATGCTCAAACTGTGGCCTAATCATGACTTGGCGAAAGTCATGGGCAAAAAACTGGAATGAAATTAAGTACTGCTCAGAAAAATGTCGAAAATCATCAAGAATTAAAACATGACTAGACATCTTGTTTTGATACTTGGCGACCAACTGAACTTTGACAATCCCGCATTGGAAGGCTTTGATCCCAAACTAGATGCCATATTTATGGTTGAAGCTACAGATGAGGCAACAAAGGTTTGGAGCCATAAAGCGCGTATCGTTCTTTTTTTATCGGCAATGCGCCACTTTCATAAGTCACTGTTATGCCGATATTCTTCTAGTTTAAAGATCTTTTATTTCAAACTGGGTGAACATGGTTATGAGACGCTTACAGCAGCATGGGCTGACCAAATTGCACACCTAAGTCCCCAAAAGGTGATTGTGTGTGAGCTAGGAGAATATCAGCTTGAGCAAGATTTAATTGCCTTGTGCAAGGAAATGGATACCCATCTAGTGATTCGTGATGATACGCATTTTATGTGTAGCAGAGCTGAGTTTAAACATTGGGCGGCCGACAGTAAATACGGACAAAGAAAAGAACTGCGAATGGAGTTTTTTTACCGGAAAATGCGCAAGAAATATCAAGTGCTCATGCAAGGCAATGACCCTGAGGGTGGCACATGGAATTACGATAAGGAGAATCGCAAATCTTTCGGTAGCGCGTATCCACAAGAGTTGCCAACTGCTCCAGAACTCAATATAGATGAACTTACACAAGCAACCATAGAAGATGTACTTAAGAATTTTCCTCACCACCCAGGCTCGTTGGATTACTTTATTTGGCCAGTAACTCGTGAACAAGCCCTTAAATTTCTGGATGAATTTATTACAAGTAAGCTTGATCAATTTGGAAAGTATCAAGATGCAATGTGGCAAGCGGAGAATAGTACGCAAAGCCCATTTTTATGGCACTCCTTGCTATCGACCTCGTTAAATTTAAAGTTACTTAACCCCCATGAAGTCGTTACAGCTGCAGAAAATGCATATCATCAACGTCAATTATCATTATCCAGCACAGAGGGATTTATTAGGCAAGTTTTAGGTTGGCGTGAATTTATACGTGGAGTTTATTGGCTTGATATGCCACAAATGGCAGAAGCTAACCATTACATGCATACGCGGGCATTACCAAGCTGGTATTGGACTGGTGAAACACATATGAACTGTATGCGGCAAACCATAGATCAGACTTTGCGATATGGATATGCCCATCATATACAACGACTGATGGTTACTGGAATGTTTGGATTATTGGCAGAGCTCAATCCGACCCAGGTAGAAGCTTGGTACTTGGCCATATATGTCGATTCTCTGGAATGGGTAGAACTTCCTAACGTGGCAGGCATGGCCTTATATGCAAATGGCGGTCGATTTACCAGCAAGCCTTATGTAGCCAGTGGCGCATACATTAATCGCATGAGCAATTATTGTGGTCATTGTAAATATAAGCCAGAGTTAAAAACTGGGGAAGAAAGTTGCCCAATTACCGCACTCTATTGGAATTTTTTAATTAATCATTACGATACCCTTTGCAGTAATCCTCGCACGGCATTAATGGCAAAAAATGTTGCCCGATTTACTGAGCAAGAAATTTTTGATGTAAAGAAACAATCCCGTTACTTGCTTAATAATATTAATTCGATTTAATTTAAAATTTTTATGGTCGAATAACTTGCATACTTACAAAAACTCAACCCTCAAATCCGAGTATTCGAAGTTATTCCTAAAGTCAGTTTCATAATTCAAATGCCTTTAAATTATTTTTGACAAACTGCGTCGATCAATTTTTGAATGACCGCCATAATAATTTTGATTTGATCGTAAAACAGAGCACAATTCTGATTCCTTTATAATTAAGGAGATCATCATGAATTTGCATTCGGATTCAAATCATTTAGAAACTTGGAACAAAGGCAAGTTAATCGGACAAAAAGCCCCACTCAAGCTAAAAGAAATTTGGGCGATCCGTATCCGATTAGAGTTATCCAACGACGTTCGTGACCTTGCTTTATTCAATCTTGCTATCGATAGCAAGCTTCGCGGATGTGATCTTGTTAAATTAAAAGTTCGAGATATAGCACACGGAGAAAGAATAGCCTCACGCGCAATTGTCATGCAACAAAAAACAAATCTTCCAGTTCAATTTGAGATAACTGAGCAAACCCGCAATTCACTTTCTAGTTGGATGAACTGCGCTCAGCTTAAATCTGAAGACTATCTCTTTCCAAGCAGGATTCAAGGTTCTCCACATTTATCGACCAGACAATATGCAAGAATAGTCAATCGATGGGTTACGCAAATTGGATTGGATCCATTAAATTATGGCACGCATTCGATGAGAAGGACGAAAGCTACCTTGATTTACAGGAGAACAAAGAACATCAGGGCCGTTCAGTTATTACTTGGACACACCAAGCTAGAAAGCACGATCCGATATTTAGGAATTGAAGTGGATGACGCTCTAGAAATAGCAGAACAAACAGAGGTATAAACATGATAGGTTGCGAGTTGAGTAACTCGCAACCTAATTTGATTTACAAAAAACATACCTTGATTAAGAAGATTTCGACTCAGAATTGCTTATATTTATAACTTTGAATAACGTTTAAGCTTCCAATCGAAGACTTTTATACAGAAAATACTTTAGTTAGTTATCTAAATTCCATATTTAGCCAATGCATATTTGAGTAATGTATATGCAATCCACATAAATCCAATTGATGAAACTGTGAAACTTAGCGCGGTATATACCTTCCATATCATTTTATTCCAGAAATTGGGATCAAATGCGGCTATAGTGAAAATGGTAGGGTTCGAGAACCCACCGATAGCTAGACACCAACAAGCAACAACAGGCAATTGGATTCCAAGACCATAAAACCCAAGTCCGAACAACGCCATCAAAGCATAGTCAACATGCGCTCTAATTAAGGTTTTGTAATCAACGACAAATTCATCGACCCCCTTAATTGGGAACCACTTTGCAAACGTCATTAACCATGCTGAACTTATTAACGCTGTAATACATGCAACAGCTCCTATCAATAATATTTCCATTTACATCTCCCTTTGTAAAGTT
>CAIPBJ010000034.1 GCA_903863255.1 uncultured Methylophilaceae bacterium | reverse complement strand
TCTGTGGGCAAAAGGTAAGCCCAACCAGATAGTCTAAATTAGCTAAAAATGTCTATTTGCGGAAAAGTAAGGTATTTGCGGAAATAAATAGCGCGGCTTAACTTCCGTTAAGCCGCGCTGGTATTGGTGGGCTGTGCGGGGATCGAACCCACGACAAACGGATTAAAAGTCCGCTGCTCTACCAGCTGAGCTAACAACCCATGATCAGATTCAGTCGTTGCTATCTAATCGAAAGGGCGCAATTATCCTTAAATTGAGAGTCGACGTCAACCTGGCATTGTTGATTTATTAAAAAATTATGAACAAGTCTAGATAAAGATTCTAGCCTACCCCTGGAAATCTTCCCTGCATTGCCCGCATAAATTTACCCATCCCACCTTTTGAGAACATTTTCATCATCTTTTGTATTTCTTCAAATTGGTTGAGAAGGCGATTCACATCCTGCACCTGGACTCCGGAACCCGCAGCAATTCTTCTTTTACGAGTGGCTTTAATTATATCGGGTCTACTTCGCTCAAGCGGAGTCATTGAGTTGATGATCCCCTCGATTCTCCTCAAAGATTTTTCAGCATCCTCACTATTCATCTTGCCAGCCATACCGCTCATCTGAGTAGGCATCTTGTCCATAAGTGCACCAACCCCGCCCATTTTACGCATCTGTTGCATTTGACTCTTGAAATCATTTAGATCAAAACCTTTTCCAGACTTGAGTTTTTCAGCAACTTTTTGTGCTTCTGCCAAATCGACGTTTTTCTGGGCTTGTTCAATGAGAGAAAGCACATCCCCCATTCCAAGTATTCGGGAAGCCATCCGCTCAGGATAGAATGGTTCAAGCCCATCAACTTTTTCGCTCACCCCAACGAATTTTATAGGCTTACCAGTGACATGCCGGACAGACAGGGCAGCACCACCTCTGGAATCGCCATCCATTTTCGTTAGAACGATCCCTGTCAAAGGCAAGACATCATTGAATGAACGAGCAGTGTTTACTGCATCCTGACCTTGCATGGCATCGACAACGAATAAAGTCTCGATTGGTTTCAGTATCGTATGAAGCTCTTTAATTTCGGCCATCATCTCTTCGTCAATTCCCAGTCGGCCTGCCGTGTCAAATATGACCACGTCATAATACCCACGCTTAGCAAAATCCAAGGAATCACCGGCTATCAATGCTGGTTTTTGGCTGATATCGGATTGAAAAAAATCAATCTCTAACGTTCTAGCCAAAGTTCGTAGCTGATCAATTGCAGCTGGACGGTAAACGTCGGCACTAACCAACAGTACTTTCTTCTTTTGTTCCTTTAACAACTTCGCCAGCTTGGCTGAAGTTGTTGTCTTACCCGACCCTTGCAAACCGGCCATCAAGATTACGGCTGGAGGGACAGTTGAAAGGTTAAGCGTTACATTTTCCTTACCCATCAAGGCAGTCAGCTCTTCATGTACAACTTGTATTACTGCCTGCCCAGGCGTCAAACTTTGAATAACTTCTCTACCTTGCGCACGAAGTTTGACTTGTGCTATAAAATCCTTGACAACGGGAAGAGCAACGTCCGCCTCTAATAAAGCCATTCTCACTTCACGCATTGCATCGGCAATATTAGCTTCTGTTAGGCGCGCTTGTCCTCTTAAGGTTTTTAATACGCTTTGAAGACGCCCAGTTAAATTTTCTAACATATTCTATTTACCAATCATTAATCAGTTTGATACTCGCATGATATTATCAACATTTATAACTTTAAACTATCACATTAAGATGCCATGAAAGCCTTCATTCCTCACTTAGTCGTCATTTTTATTTATCTTGCAGTTGCATTAGACTATTGGCGAACATCAAAAATCGAGCCTTCGTCAAACAACCTGAAACTGCATACTACGATGATTGGATTAGCCCTTTTAATCCATGGGTATCTCTTATTCAACAGCATTTCAAATGGTGGATTCAATTTTGGGGTGTTTATAGCCCTTTCTGCAATTTTCTGGTTAACAGTACTTATTTACTGGTTAGCCGATTTCAAGCATGAGCTAGACAGCCTGCAGGCTTTTGTTCTGCCTCCTACTGCTTTCTTCGTTGCGCTTGAAATGTTCAATCACACCGAACATTATATTCAGAATCCCTTACAACCTCTTTTTGTCCTGCATATTGTGATTGCATTGATAGCATACAGTTTATTTACCTTTGCAGCCTTGCATACCCTTCTAATGGCCCTTGCAGAACGCAGTCTGCATCAAAAGAGCTCACCGATCCTTCTCCCTGCCTTTCCTCCTTTGCTAACCATGGAAACACTTTTGTTCCGAATTACTAAAATTGGTTTTGTGCTGCTTACTTTCACCTTGATTAGCGGAATTTTCTTTAGCGAACAACTCTTTGGGAAGCCCCTTCAACTAAACCATAAAACGGTATTTTCGATAGCCTCATGGCTAATATACGCTGGTCTTTTGTGGGGTCGGCATACGTACGGTTGGCGAGGTCGAAAAGCAATTATCTGGTCTCAAACCGGCTTCATGCTCCTACTTCTTGCCTATATAGGAAGCAAGTTTGTGCTAGAAGTACTGCTGCACCGTTAACGCAGGTCTATTTGTGGCCATCCATGAGCTGCTGCGTAGGAAGCCAGAATTGGATCAGGATTAACTGCGACCGGCTTGTCGACAAGCTTCATCAATGGCAGGTCATTATGAGAATCACTATAAAACCATGTGGCATCAAAGTCCGCTACCGTTTGTCCTCTCGATGCAAGCCATTCGTTTAGACGCGTTATTTTTCCTTCTTGGTAACTTGGCGTACCGGATACTCTACCTGTAAATTCACCGTTAATTTCTTCTGGTGTGGTTCCAATTAAATAGTCTATTCCGAATTCTTTTGCTATGGGTCGCGTTACAAAACTATTTGTTGCCGTTATTATTAATAACAGATCACCTTTTGAACGATGTTCTTCTACCAACGCGCGAGCTTTATCTGTAATCATCGGCAAGACTTTTTCAACCATATATTGCTGATGCCATTCATCGAGTTTCTTACGTGGATGCTGGCTAAGTGGTTTAAGTTGAAATTCAAGAAATGCATAAATATCGAGAGCGCCCATTTTATAATCCGCATAGAACTGTTCATTCTTAGCTGTATGCTCGTCACCATTTAACAAGCCTATTTCTATTAAATACTGACCCCATTGGTAATCGCTGTCGCCAGCAAGCAAGGTATTGTCCAAATCGAATATAACTAGTTGCAATCAATCTCTCCGAAACGTTTAGGTTAACTTCTATTTTCAAATGACAAAATCAAAACGACACCAACAATTATTATGCCTAAGGCCATGTATTCAAGAGGAGTGACTCTTTCGTTTCCTATGGACACCCCCAGTATCATTGCAACCACTGGATTAACATAAGTATTACTCGTAGCCAAAAATGGCCTCACCCTAGTTAACAAGAACATGTAAGCGCTATATGCAATTAATGAAGCAAAAACAATTAGATAGCCCAAGGACAGAATGGATCTCATCGAAGGATTGATTGGCCATTTTTCACCTTGAAGGATACTGACAATTGAAAGAATTATGCCACCCATCAGCATTTGGGCAGCGCTTGCCATCGACCCCCTTGGCATCGGAACACGCTTAATGAGGATAGAGCCTAACGCCCAGCTGGCAGCCGCAACAAAGACTAGCGACCCCGTAAGAAAAGTAGCATGAATTGGATTTCCGAAATTGAGAAGTATGATACCAACCGTTCCAATAGCGATGCCTGCCCATTCCAGCCTAGTTGGTTTTTCATTCCACAACAGTCCGAATAGTGCCATCCAGATTGGCACTGTTGCCACGGCAAGTGCAGCAAACGAACTTGAAACCTTAAGTTCAGCATAAGCAACGAGAGCATTGCCTAGCACTAGAAGAAAAAAACCAACTAATGCTGCCCCCACCCATTCATTAATAGAAGGAGGCTTCTGATTTGTCAACATGAGCGAAACAAAAAGCAACAACCCAGAAACCCCAAAGCGAATTGCTGCCATCATGAATGGGGGATAGCTTTCGATTGCAAAACGCATTGCTATATAGCTAGACCCCCAGATGATGTATATCGCTAGGAGTGCACCAATAACCAACAGATTTTGTCTAATCCAGAAACGCTTGGCCATCTATTTAAACTTGCGGATGAGCACGTTCTGATTTTGAACACAACTTGTTTAACCCGTTAAGATATGCCTTAACGGATGCAACAACAATGTCAGTATCGGCTCCTTGACCATTTACGATCCTTCCACCCTTTGCAAGGCGCACGGTTACCTCGCCTTGTGCGTCTGTTCCACTCGTTATGTTATTAACCGAGTACAAAAGCAACTCTGCCTCACTTTTGACAATGCTCTCGATTGCTTTGAACGCTGCATCAACCGGGCCTCCTCCATACGCCTCTGCACGTTTTTCGACACCACGATCTAGAACCGTAATCACTGCATGCGGCACTTCCCCTGTTTGCGAACATACCTGCAAATAGGAAAGCCTGAAGTATTCAGTGGTGTCGCTTACAAATTCATCACTAACCAAAGCATGCAGATCCTCATCAAAAATCTCTGATTTCTTATCTGCCAACTCTTTAAATCTGGCAAAGGCAGAATTGATAGCCTCCTCACCCTCCAATTCGATCCCAAGCTCTGTCAAACGGCTTCTGAAGGCGTTACGTCCTGATAGTTTCCCTAAAGTTAACTTATTAGCACCCCAGCCAACGTCTTCCGCACGCATAATCTCATACGTTTCACGATGCTTTAACACTCCATCCTGGTGAATCCCGCTTTCATGCGCAAACGCATTTGCACCAACGACCGCTTTATTGGGTTGCACAGGATAACCGGTTATGGTCGATACCAATTTTGAAGTTGGTACAATCTGATTAGTATCAATTGAAGTTTCCAACTTAAAAACATCTTTACGGGTTCTAACTGCCATCACGATTTCTTCCAAACTTGCATTCCCTGCTCGTTCTCCAAGGCCATTGATCGTGCATTCGACTTGTCTTGCTCCAGCCATAACCGCTGCCAAAGAATTTGCAACAGCCATGCCCAAGTCATTATGACAATGAGTTGACCAAATAACCTTGTTAGCGTCCTTTACTTGACTTATCAATTGTTGCATTCGCTCACCCCAAAGGGCAGGTATAGAATAGCCAACCGTGTCAGGCACATTGATTGTCTTGGCCCCCGCTTCAATTACCGCATCGAAAACTTTAATTAAAAAGTCCATATCAGAACGAACTGCATCCTCAGCAGAGAATTCCACATCGTCAGTATATTCAAGCGCCCACTTAACTGCATCAACGGCCCTTTCCAACACTTGGTCAGGAGTCATTCTGAGTTTATTCACCATATGGATAGGGGAAGTGGCAATAAATGTATGAATTCGACCCATTTTTGCTGGCTTGATTGCTTCGCCGGCTCGACGTATATCCTTCTCATTAGCACGAGCAAGGGAGCACACCGTCGATTCCTTCACAACTTCTGCAACGGCATGTATGGCATCAAAGTCCCCAGGACTGGCGGCTGCGAAACCGGCTTCAATAACATTCACACCCAGTCTTTCCAACTGTCGGGCTATACGAACCTTTTCCTCTTTCGTCATCGCTGCACCAGGACTTTGTTCGCCATCTCGCAAAGTTGTATCAAATATTATAAGTTGTTCATTTTTCATGATTCTAATTTCCAAATTTTTTTACATGGATACGCTGTCATTCAATTTTAAAATGACAGCATGCATTTCTAGATATTTTTGTGGGATATTTAGCGCGCAACGCGCAGCAGCAGTGAAGCGTTGGCAAACGCGTCACCTAATTCGAGGTAAAACCGATGTGTGGTATTTAAGTCCATGAGCCAAATATAAATGTTTTTAGATAACAACGCAATAAAAAAAACCATTAATTTGATTGCTTTAATCGGTTACTTAACCATAGCACATAGCCTGACAAACCGTATGCGAGGGAAACGAAAAATAGCACCTCTGGTGGGCTGTAGGATATAAGAACGAAAGAAAGCATGATTAATAGGATCACAACAAATGGAACGCTACTTCTTAAATTGATATCTTTACCACTGTAATATCTAAGGTCGCTGACCATAGAGAATCCAGCAAATAAAGTAACTGACCAGGCAACCCATTTCATTTTCATCCAGGAGAAGAATATTTCGTTACCTGCGACGCCATTATCATAGGAGACCCATACCAACCCTGCTAGCAGAGCGGCCGCGGCCGGGCTAGGCAACCCTTGAAAATAACGCTTATCGCTTTCATCCAACTTGGTATTGAATCTTGCTAGCCTTAATGCAGCGCAAGAACAGTAAATGAATGCAGCTATCCACCCAAGCTTACCCATTGGTTTTAAAGCCCAAACATATATTACGAGCGAGGGCGCAACCCCAAAGGAAACCATATCGGAAAGGCTGTCATACTCAGCACCAAAGGCGCTCTGGGTATTGGTCATCCTTGCAACCCTGCCATCCAGGCCATCCATAACCATCGCAATAAAGATAGCCACCGCTGACTGTTCATAAAATCCATTCATAGCCTGAACGATTGCAAAAAAACCAGCAAACAAAGCAGCTGTAGTGAACAAATTGGGTAATAAATAGATCCCACGCTCACGCAAACCAAGCTGGGCATGTACCTGTTTACGACGAAATCGAAGCGGAGATTCAGCCATAGATCCTATTAATATCCGATAAATAACTCATAGTATAACAAAGCCTGCTAGGTTGACTATTGTTCCATTTTTTTAACCTAAAAATACTGAATGCGCACCAATCGAATAAATTGGCAGACTATTTCAATGATATTTGAAGTTTAGAAATGAACGAAAAGAAATTATTGTTCCTATCAGGCAAATCGTTGGGCATTAAATTTGCATGCAATTAATTTGATAATAAAAAGTTAAAAAGGAAAATTAGGAATGGCAATAGACCACGCACCCACCCTGACCCGCATGGACAAGCACATGTCAGGCCTTCACCATTATAGTGAAGCTATTTTTCAATTGCAGTCAGTATGGGACAACTTATCTCTCCTTGCACAGTTATCTGGCACCGGTACAGACATGTCAGGCACTCGACTGGCCTTTAATGACGTCACTGCAAACGTATTGAAAGAACTTTCAAAAGAAACCCTTAATAAATGTGCCAGTGCATTAACAGCAAAAGCCCAAGTAATCGTGGATATTGTTGTCAGGAATCTTTTCGAAAGAACAGCGGATATTGGCTTTTTAGCTACTGACGACGATGTCAGACTTTTTCTTTCAAGGCATCATAAAAATGAATTAACCGAATTAGACCGCGACAATCTCACGATTCGATTTAAAGAATATGTTAAAAAATATTCGGTTTATTCAAACATCATCCTATTGGATACCAATGGAACCATCTTACTTCAACTTGATGAGGAAAATCCGGTCACTCACTCAAATGACGAGTTAATCAATGAATCAATCAATACCACATCTGGATATGTGGAAATCTATAGAAAGTCCGATCTTCTTCCGAATGAAGATAAGAGTCTAATTTATGCGTATCGAGTCACCCCCGCAGAAAGTACGCAAGCGGTCGGCGTTCTTTGCTTGTGTTTCAGGCTTGAGAACGAAATGGAAGGGGTATTTGAGAATCTTATTGCAAAGAACAGCTGGGTTATAGGCGTCTTGCTTGATAAACATTGCCAGGTAATTGCAAGCAGCGACAAATACCAAATCCCTCTGAATGCCAAATTAGAAATTACTGATAATGGAGATGACTGGATTCTTGCCAGATTCGCAGGGCGAGAATACATTACGGTTACAAAGAACACGCATGGATACCAAGGCTACATGGGACCCGATTGGATGGGGCATGCAATGGTCCCATTGGAACATGCTTTTGATGAGGAAATTGCAGGTATTATCGGTCGCATCAATCCAAATCTTCTTAATAAAGTGATGAGGAGCCCACTGCTTTTCTCACATAGTCTTCTAAGCATTCCAAAAAATGCTGGCATCATTCAGAGTAAGTTAAACCAGTCAGTCTGGAATGGAAATATTTGGCAAAACAGAAATACTGACATTCATCAAAATAATTTCTCAAAGATTTTGCTTTGGGAAATCAGCAACACGGGATTTAAAACCCAAAGCCTGATCGAAAAGAGTGTCTCTGAACTTTATCAAACCGTAGTCTCCACGATGCTCGAGAACTCAAGTTTCTTTGCTTTCCTTGCCGTAGACATCATGGATAGGAACCTCTATGAACGAGCAAACGATTGCAGGTGGTGGGCACTGACATCAACATTCAGAAAAATCCTTTCTAAGTCACAAAGATCAAATTCAGACATCAACGCCCTTGAAAAGATATTGAGTTATATAAATGGCCTATATACCGTTTATGACAACTTGGTCATATTCGATCGGCAGGGAAAAATAATCGCGGTTTCAAATCCATCGTATCGAGATTGCATAAATACGGTAATCGAGAGCGATTGGGTTACCAAAGTAAGAAGCTTCTCTTCGAGCCAGGAATATACCGTATCTAAATTTGAAAAGACGCCACTATACAAGGACAGGGCAACCTACATATACGCTGCTGCCATTCGTACTGAAGACAACTCCTCCATTGTAGGTGGAATCGGTATCGTATTTGATAGTGAACCTCAATTCGCTGCCATGCTCAATGATGCTTTACCAAGAGATACTTTAGGCAAACCCATTCCTGGAAGTTTTACACTTTACGTAGACGGTGATTTAAAGATTATTTCCTCCACTCACGATTATTTCGAAATAGGAGCTGAATTCAAGATCCATCCAGATCTATGCAAACTCGCCCCTGGCGAGAATTCCTTTGATATCGCGGTTTTTGATGGGCTTTATTATGCTGTTGGGGCATGCGCATCAAATGGTTATCGTGAATACAAAGGCGAGGAAGATTCTTACAAAAACCACATTATCGGACTGATATTCATTCCTTTAGGCAATGCAAAAGAAATTGACACCTTAATTGAAGCTGACAAAGCCTTACAACAAAATCAATTCAAGCCAAGTACGGTTAACTCAAATAACAGCGATTCAAAAGAGTACGCTACATTTTATGTTTCGAATGAGTGGTTCGGAATCCCAGCAAGTCAAGTAATAGAAGCTACTGAACCGGTTAACATAAGGTCAATTCCAGACAGTTCACCACTCCTTCTAGGAATATTAAACTTCAAAGGCAGTGTTATTCCAATCATCAACATGTCAAAATTAATTGGCTCGGAAAATAAATCCAACATTTTGAATCAACAGATCATTGTTTTGGAATCCACCAATTCGTCACCGCAATTTGGAATCCTAGTTTCGGCATTAGGGGAGATCCCAGCTATAGACCCTAAAAAAATCGAACCCATATCCAACATTTTCTCAGGTGCTTCAACCAATCTTGCCGTAGGAGTGACCAGGCTGACTGGAGTTAACGAACAAGGACGAATGTTAACGATACTGTCTGCGGAAACCATTTGGGGAAAGGTCAATATAGGTAAAGCAATTAGCGTCTAGACACTTAAAAAACCGCTTGATTGGGATGCTCTTATCAATAAAAACAGTTACAAGCTGAACTGACATCAATATGATAAAATCACGCACTTCCTTTCAAGCTCTCAATAATGCAATTTTCGCTTATCAATCAGGACGGCAATGCCCGTCGCGGCACTTTGAAACTTATTCACGGAGTGGTTGAGACGCCTGCTTTTATGCCAGTTGGCACATATGGGGCTGTAAAATCCCTGTCCCCCGATGAAATTAATTCTCTGGGTGCACAAATCATCCTTGGAAACACTTTTCATCTTTGGCTGAGGCCTGGACTTGAAGTAATCGCCAAGCATGGAGGGCTTCACAATTTCATTGGATGGAGTGGCCCCATACTGACAGACTCAGGTGGGTTTCAAGTTTGGAGTCTTGGCGACTTAAGAAAAATTTCCGAAGATGGTGTCAAATTCCGCTCACCCATAAACGGGGACAGCTGCTTCCTAACGCCAGAAGAATCGATGCATATTCAGAAAATTCTGAACTCGGACATAGTAATGATATTCGATGAGTGCACCCCTTATCCAGTATCCTTGGACGATGCTAGAAAATCGATGGAGCTGAGTTTACGATGGGCCAAACGAAGTAAAAAAGCACACGAAGGAAATCCAAACGCACTATTCGGAATCGTTCAAGGTGGAATGTACGAACCATTAAGGGACGAATCTTTGAATGGACTCACCGAAATAGGGTTCGACGGTTACGCAATTGGCGGACTTTCCGTAGGGGAACCCAAAGAGGACATGCTAAGAATTTTGAGTCACACCGCGCCGAACATGCCAAAAGACAAACCTCGATACCTGATGGGAGTCGGCACACCTGAAGACCTGGTTGAGGCCGTAAGCAGGGGAGTTGATATGTTCGATTGCGTCATGCCGACCCGAAATGCAAGAAATGGATGGCTTTTCACAAGGCATGGCGACATCAAACTGAAGAACGCAAAATATAAATTAGACTCGACACCGTTAGATGAACAATGCACTTGTTACACCTGCCGCAATTTCAGTCGCTCCTACTTGCATCATCTCCATCGTATAGGCGAGATTCTTGGCTCAAGATTAAACACCATACATAATCTGCACTATTATCAGGAATTGATGAGAGGGATGAGAAATTCAATCGAAGAAAATAGTTTCGAATCCTTTAGAAAAGATTTCCACAGGCTTAGAAACTCATCATCTCCACAAGCTTAAGCATTGGCTATTCTCAGAAGGCTTGCATCACCCAACGATTCAAAAGGTTTATTCTCTGTTTGGATAAATTAGGTACATGAATTAGCACACTATGCTAAAATCCAACGCAATTTATTCAGTCATGTTAAGCATTGAAAGGTAATTATGTTTATTAGCTCCGCCTTCGCAGCATCTGGTCCGTCAGGACAGGACTTCACCAGCCTGATTCCCATGCTCGTTATTTTCGTACTATTCTATTTTATGCTCATTCGCCCACAAATGAAGCAGGCGAAAGACCAGAAGAACATGATTGCAGCCTTACAGAAAGGTGATGAGGTAACAACTAACAGCGGCATTGTCGGAAGAATTACCAAGGTTGGTGATGATTATATCGGCTTAGAAATTGCCACGGACATTATTATCAATGTTCAGAAGCAATCAATTCAGACGCTGCTGCCAAAAGGCACAATTAAAACACTTTAACTACACACTCTTTAATCTAAAACTTAAACAGCTCAACCTATTTCTAAGTAGTTTAGCTAAATGATATGCGAGTTGCATTATGAATCGTTACCCTCTTTGGAAAAATATTCTGGTCCTTATAATACTAGTGATCGGAATCACTTATTCCGTCCCTAATATTTTTGGCGATTCCCCGGCAGTTCAAATCACTTCTGCAAAGGGCAATGCGAAAATAGACCCTGAACTTCTTAATCAGATCGAAGAGATTCTGAAGCAGGAGAACATCCCTTACGAAGGACAAATAACCGATCCAAATGGCATTAAATTCAGATTTGCAAACACTGATAACCAAATAAAGGCAAAAGATGCGATTAAGAATAAGCTGGGTAAGGATTACGTTGTTGCCCTGAACTTGCTCTCTCGTACCCCAAATTGGCTAATTCATATTGGCGCTAGACCGATGTACCTTGGTCTAGATTTAAGAGGCGGCGTGCATTTTCTCCTTCAAGTAGATATGAAGGCAGCATTAGACAAGGCAGCCGAAAGGTATGTTGGTGACTTTAGGACATCGCTCAGAAAAGAGCGCGTATCTTATTCCGGCGTATCTCGTGAGGGTCAATCAATACAAGTTCGATTTACCAATTCCGACGAGCGAACTAAAGCAGAGAAAATATTCGCTAATGAATTTCAGGACCTGGTCATTAAAGAATCTGACAGCGGCGCTGACAAATTGCTGAATGCGACGTTAAGCCTGCAAGCCCAAAAACATATCCAAGACTTTGCTCTAAAGCAAAACATCCAGACCCTTCACAATCGTATAAATGAACTTGGGGTGGCTGAACCAATCATCCAGCAACAAGGAGAAGACCGAATTGTAGTGCAACTCCCAGGGGTACAAGATACTGCAAAAGCAAAGGAAATTCTTGGTAGGACCGCGACACTCGAAGTCAGGATGGTCGATGAGGATAAAAGCGACCCTACTACCTTGTTGAATGCTCAAAAGGGCCAGATTCCATTTGGGGATGAATTCTATGTTGACAGAAGTGGGCAGCCAATCTTAGTGAAGAAAAGTGTGGTACTGACGGGTGACTACATCACTGATGCGGGTCCAGGACTTGATCAACAAAGTGGCCGTTCTGTGGTTCACGTGACTTTAGATGCGCGCGGCGCGAGAATTTTCAAACAAGTGACGCATGACAATGTCGGCAAAAGAATGGCCATCCTTTTGATAGAAAAAGGCCAAGCTGAAGTCATAACTGCTCCAGTCATTCACGAAGAAATAGGTGGAGGTCGCGTCCAAATCTCAGGCATGGCAAATGCGCAGGAGGCCACTGACATTTCGCTATTGTTAAGAGCCGGTGCTCTAGCCGCGCCAATGGATATTGTTGAAGAGCGTACCGTTGGTCCAAGCATGGGTGAGGAAAACATTAAGCGAGGCTGGCATTCGACCCTTTGGGGGTTTGCTGCCATTTCCATTTTCATGGTGATCTATTATTTACTGTTTGGAAGCATCTCTGTAGCCGCCCTGGGAATAAACCTTTTGCTCTTGTTAGCTCTGCTCTCAATGCTTCAAGCTACGCTGACCCTTCCTGGTCTGGCTGCGATAGCGTTGACACTGGGTATGGCGATTGATGCTAACGTTCTAATCAATGAGCGTATCAGAGAAGAACTTCGTAACGGAAATTCACCTCAAGCCTCGATTCACGCCGGTTACGATCGAGCATTCGACACCATCCTTGATTCTAACGTAACCACAATGATAGCGGGGTTAGCGTTGTTTATGTTTGGTTCCGGTCCAGTTAAAGGCTTTGCCGTTGTTCATGTGTTGGGGATACTCACTTCCATGTTTAGTGCCATCGTCGTATCGCGTGCTTTAGTGAACTTCGTATATGGCTACCGCAGAAAAGTGAATAAACTAGCAATAGGCTAACAAATAGATTCGAACATACCAATTTGATTACGTGTCAGTTTAAAGAGTAAACACCATGGAAATATTTAAGATTAAAAAAGACATCCCATTTATGAGCTATGGCAGATTAACGACTGCCATTTCATTAATCACTTTCTTACTGGCCATTTTCTTTCTGGCCACAAAAGGATTGAATCTTGGTGTTGACTTCACTGGCGGAACAGTCGTTGAGGTTAGCTACCCTCAGTCAGCTGACCTCAACAGAATAAGGGTAGCAGTTGATAGTATTGGACTCAATGAAGCCACCGTTCAGAATTTTGGATCAAGTCACGATGTTTTAATAAGACTACCGCTGAAAAAAGGCGTCACTTCTGCGCAACTTTCGGAGCAAGTACTTCAAGCTCTTAGAATGGCTGACCAGAATGTTGAGATGCGTCGGGTAGAGACCGTAGGTGCACAAGTCGGTCAGGAACTCTACGATAATGGTGCGTTGGCTTTATTGCTTGTCTCAATCGGAATCATGTCCTATCTTGCTGTCAGATTCGAGTGGCGTTTTGCAGTGGCAGCGATTCTGGCAAATATGCATGACGTGGTAATCATTCTGGGATTCTTTGCCTTTTTCCAATGGGAGTTCAATCTTACTGTATTAGCTGCAGTTCTTGCTGTCCTTGGTTACTCGGTTAATGAATCTGTGGTTGTTTTTGACCGAGTTCGTGAAAATTTCCGAAAGATGCGTAAAGCCACTGTGGTCACTATTATCGACAATGCAATTACCCGAACAATGTCTCGCACTGTGATCACTCACTTCTGCACCCAGTTGATGGTACTCTCCATGCTGCTTTTCGGAGGCGAGACGTTACATAATTTTGCGCTTGCTTTAACCATTGGCATTTTATTTGGGATCTATTCTTCTGTGTTGGTTGCGTGTCCAATCGCATTGTTCCTTGGAGTATCAAGAGCAAATCTGATTACGGGTGCCGAAAAGAAACAACTTGACGTGACAACCCCCTGAAACACCTTGACAAGTTAACGTCATTACATAGAAACTTAAACTATCCCATTAGATAGTTTAATAAAACTTGGACGACATTCCCTTATATATCCAATTCTGTATCTTAGGATTACTGCTTTTACTTTCCGCATTCTTTTCCAGCGCTGAAACAAGCCTAATGTCACTCAATCGTTATCGATTGAGGCATCTTGCTTCTGATGGTCACCACGGTGCCAGATTGGCACAGGCTTTACTAAAAAAGACGGATCATTTGCTTGGAGCAATTCTTTTAGGTAATACGTTCGCTGCGGTAGCGTTTGCAACGATTAGTGATGACTTGAGCATTAAGCTGCTTGGCGACAGCGGCGCCACAGGGCTAATCATCGGAACAGTAATCGTCACTTTCGTCATTCTGATCTTTGGAGAGATAACCCCAAAAGTAATAGCTGCAGCCCATGCAGAAAAACTGGCATTCTTTTACAGTTACATTCTTTATCCTCTAACGAAGATTCTCTATCCGGCAATTTGGTTCACGAATCTGTTTGTTAAGGGACTTTTAAAGATATTTTGCATTAAAGTGAATTTTGCTGACACCTCCCACGCCATCTCTACGGATGAACTCAGAAGCATCGTTCTAGAAGCTGGAAGCTACATTCCAAAAAAGAACAGATCCATACTATTGAATCTTTTTGATCTGGAAAAAATCATCGTAGATGATGTCATGACAGCGCACACACACATTGAATCGATTAGTATCGACCAGTCACTGGAAGAGATCATTAAGCAGATTTCGTCAAGTCACCACACACGGCTTCCGGTATGCAAAGGACAAAATGAAGAAATTATTGGGATGATCCATATAAGAAAGGTTATCAATCAGTTGAGAAATGGGGAACTCTCGATAGATGGTTTACAGGAAATCATGACCGAGCCTTATTTCATTCCTTCCGGCACACCTTTATTTACCCAAATCCAACAGTTTCAGGAAAAGCAGCAACGCATCGCACTCATCGTTGATGAGTATGGGGAGTTAAAAGGGCTCATCACTCTGGAAGACATCCTTGAAGAGATAATTGGTGACTTCACGACTCAATCACCAATGCGGGCAAATAATTTTTATCAGGAAGAAGATGGCCACTGGTTGGTCGATGGAAGTATTTCATTAAGGGATTTAAATAAAAAAATCAAAATCAAACTCCCACTTGATGGGCCACGTACGCTTAATGGGTTGATTTTAGAGCATTTTGAAGACATTCCAGAACCTGGGACCAGTTTCAAAATTAGCAATTGCGCGATCGAAATAGTACAAACTCAAGACAAAATCGTAAAGAGTGTACGCATTCTGCCGTTACCTGATAAATAAAAGCAAAACTCTCTTTCAATTTGGGACTTGAAATTTTCTGGATTAGGCTCAAAATAGGGTTAACTATGGCAGGGATTAAGCATCAAGAAAATACGGTAGAGAAAACAAGGACGGCAAAAGCTAAACCACCGTCAATGTATAAAGTTCTACTATTTAATGACGATTACACTCCTATGGAGTTTGTTGTTGAGGTTCTGCAACGATTTTTTAATAAAAATCGTGAACAAGCGACGGAAATTATGCTCCAAGTACATACAAAGGGTAGCAGTGTATGTGGAATATACCCTCATGAAATTGCAGAAACTAAAGTGAATCAAGTATTAAGTTATGCTCGTGAGTTCCAACATCCGTTACAGTGTGCAATGGAAGAAGCATAGTAGGTTATAAATAGGGAAGGTACCTGTTAAATAGTTTTTAATATGCAAATACCAGGTATTGACTAGAAAGTTTACTATTCGGTAATAATGCGACACAAAAAATCGCCTGCAAGATTAATTTATTAAGGTGCACAAAAATGATAGCTCAAGAACTCGAAGTATCTTTACATATGGCCTTTATGGACGCACGTCAGAAGCGTCATGAGCTAATTACCGTGGAACATCTCTTGCTCGCGATGATTGACAACCCTACTGCTGCGGACGTTCTCAGATCCTGTGGGGCTAACTTGGACAATCTTAGATCCGAACTTGTTGGTTACATAGAAGACCATACACCAACCGTAGATGGCATAGAAGAGGTTGATACGCAACCCACGTTAGGGTTTCAACGTGTTATTCAGCGCGCAATTCTTCACGTTCAATCATCAGGAAAGAAAGAAGTCACCGGAGCCAACGTATTAGTAGCCATATACGGTGAGAAGGATTCACATGCTGTCTTTTTCTTGCATCAACAGGGTATTACGCGACTTGATGTGGTTAATTTCATTTCACACGGTGTCGCAAAGGTTTCAGAAAATGGTTCCAAACGAACAGAATCCGAACAGGAAGCTGAGGTTGAAGCGCCACCGGCCGGTGCTTTGGAAAACTTTACTCAGAATCTTAACCAAATGGTACTTGCTGGAAAGATTGACCCATTGATAGGGCGTGACCGTGAACTGGAGCGTGTCATTCAGACACTTTGCCGCCGTCGTAAAAACAATCCTCTCCTTGTCGGTGAAGCGGGTGTGGGTAAGACAGCGATTGCTGAAGGTTTGGCCCGCAGAATAGTCGAGCATAATGTTCCAGAGGTGTTGTCTAAAGCTGTAATCTATTCTCTCGACATGGGCTCACTACTTGCGGGAACCAAGTACCGCGGTGATTTTGAGCAACGTCTTAAAGCTGTAATTAAGAAACTGGAAGAACAGCCTAACGCTGTACTTTTTATTGATGAGATTCATACTCTAATAGGAGCTGGCGCTGCAAGCGGTGGTACCCTTGATGCATCAAATCTGCTTAAACCAGCGCTTTCAAACGGATCGTTAAAATGTATCGGAGCAACGACCTATCAGGAATATCGAGGCATATTCGAGAAGGATCATGCTTTATCTCGTCGCTTCCAGAAAGTCGATGTTGAAGAGCCTAGTGTTGCCGAAACCGTTGAAATCCTCAAAGGTCTTAAATCGCGTTTCGAGAAGCACCACAGCGTAAAGTATACCGCTTCCGCGTTAAGTACTGCCGCTGAGCTTTCTGCAAAATACATCAATGACCGTCATCTGCCTGACAAGGCCATTGACGTGATTGATGAGGCCGGAGCAGCCCAACGTGTCTTGCCTAAATCCAAACAAAAGAAGATCATCGGCGACAAGGAAATCGAAGATATCATTGCCAAGATCGCTAGGATTCCTCCAAAAAATATCTCCAGTGATGATCGAAGTGCATTAAAAACGCTTGATCGGGATTTAAAATCTACCGTATTTGGACAGGATAAGGCTATTGAGGCACTGTCCGCCGCGATTAAGATGGCTAGAAGCGGTCTAGGCAGCCAAGACAAGCCTATCGGCTCCTTCCTCTTCTCAGGGCCTACAGGTGTTGGAAAAACCGAAGTGGCACGCCAATTAGCCTACATTCTCGGGATAGAATTGATTCGTTTTGACATGTCCGAGTATATGGAACGTCATGCAGTCTCGCGACTGATAGGCGCGCCTCCAGGTTACGTTGGGTTTGAGCAGGGCGGACTGATGACCGAAGCAATCAATAAACATCCCTATTGTGTTTTGTTGCTCGATGAAATTGAAAAGGCTCATCCTGATATATTTAACATTCTGCTTCAGGTTATGGATCATGGCACGCTGACCGATAACAACGGTAGAAAAGCAGATTTTAGAAATGTCACCATCATTATGACTTCTAATGCAGGTGCTGAGACGTTGTCTAAAAACAGCATAGGCTTCACTCTTGGGGCTAATAAAGGCGATGATATAGAAGCGATTAAGCGTATGTTTACTCCAGAATTCCGTAATCGTTTAGATGCAATCGTATCATTTGCCCCATTATCAGAAGAGATAATTGTTAGGGTTGTTGATAAATTCCTTATGCAACTTGAGGATCAGCTGCATGAGAAGAAAGTTGAGGCTGTATTCAGTGATGCCCTTAAGTCCTATCTTGGTAAAAAAGGATTTGACCCATTGATGGGTGCACGCCCGATGGCTCGCCTGATACAAGATACCATTCGTCGCGCTCTGGCTGATGAGCTTTTGTTCGGCCGATTAGCCAACGGTGGAAATGTATTCGTGGATATTAATGACAAGGACGAGATTGTCCTAAAATTTGACGTAATTAAGGATGAGAAGTCTGCCAAGCTTGAAAAAGACCTGGTTGGATAGATTCTTGACGTTTACTTCGTCATACAAAATGGCGAGGTGAACGTCAATTGTGAGTCTAGCTAGAAACCTTTTTTAACCCATGTAGGTCGGATTTTTTTGCATGATTTGCAGAAACAGTTCCGATCTTAAGTGGAAGTCTAGCCATGTCCTTAGATTCAAGTAGTTCGAATTATTGAACCAGGTCTCGTCCACGGCTGCAAATTGCCGGACAAATGGAAAAATAGCAATATCGGCTACCGAAAGTTGATTACCACAAAGAAAACTCGATCTAGATAATTCGGATTCCAGCCTCTCAAGATAATGCACGCCTTGATCTCTGTATGTCTCCTTAGACATCTCTGGGAACCGATCGGCGTATTTATATCGGTCTAATGCCGATTTAAAGTAGCCATCATTCTCTGTTATCAGGTCATCTGCCTTTTTTCTCTTATCAGGGCAGCAAGTTAATCGCAAGTCTGATGGATCCGATTGAGAAAATGCCCAGTCGATGATATCAAGACTTTGTTCTATCACCTTACCGTCGGTCAAGACCAGCACGGGGACCGTTCCCTTTGGCGAGACCTCAACCATGTGGCTTGGCTTATTCCTAAGTGAAATCTCCCTGATCTCGACGTCTATTTGAGAATAACGAAGCGCCATGCGAGCACGGATTGCGTAGGGACAACGCCTGTAGGAATAAAGAATCGGAATGATCAAGAAAGCTCCGTTAGACCTTATTCACCAATGAGATGCAATGTAATCCTACGTAAATGGGATGACATTCGATGCTCGTATAAGAAAATACCCTGCCATGTTCCGATCGCGAGATTGCCATCCAGCAGTGGGACTGAAAGGCTGGTTTGAGTTAATGCACTTCTGATATGCGCTGGCATGTCGTCAGGGCCTTCAGCCGTATGTATAAAGGCTGGGTCACCATCCGGAACAAGCCTGGAAAAAAAGCTTTCCATATCAACTAAAACGTCCGGGTCGTAATTTTCATTGATGAGCAAACTAGCTGAAGTATGTTGAATATAAATTGTAAGCAGTCCTGTCTTGAGACCTGCGGATTTGCACCAAGCTAGCACTTCAGCTGTAATGTCGTATAGACGACGACCCTGGGTGTTTACCGAAACTTGCTTTGTTAATTGACGCATCCTTTTTGAACCCGATCAGTGAGTTGTTGTATTTGCATGCTCCCCCTGCATCGGGGCATGAACGAGTTTGATAATCGTTCAGCCACCATGGATGAAAGGTTGATGTCACCAATATTACCACTTGAACCTACCGCTAGAAAAAGCATTTCCCAAATGGGTCGTTTAAAAAAAACAGCAAAGCCAGGTTTCGAGAACTCCCGATTGAAAGACAGGGCAACTTAAGTTAACTCTCTACCTCAAAAAACTTATCAATAACGAGCCCTCCAATCGGAAATTGATTTTCTCAATCTAAATGCCTAGTCCTTGAGCATTCCAACTTGATCAAAACTAGTCCTTTGTGAAAACCATTCTTCCACCTTTGAAATCCAGGTTTATCGTATCCTTAGGCAAAAATTTACCTGCAAGAATCTCCTTAGCCAGAGGATTCTCGATCTCACTCTGTATCGCCCGTTTAAGTGGGCGGGCACCGTAGATAGGATCGAACCCGGCATTCGCAATCTCAGACATGGCGCTATCTGAAACCATGAGTTGCATATCCATTGATTTCAAGCGATTTTCCAATAAACCTATCTGAATCTTAGCAATTGCTTTTACATGCGCTTCATCCAATGAATGGAACACGACAACCTCATCTATCCTATTGACGAACTCAGGCCTAAAATGTGTCTTCACCTCGCCCATTACAGCGAGTTTGACTACTTGGTAGTCCTGATCAGACATACTCTGAATCATCTGACTTCCAAGATTAGATGTCATAATAATGACCGTATTCTTAAAATCAACGGTCCTTCCCTGTCCGTCAGTCAACCTCCCGTCATCAAGCACCTGAAGCAAAACATTGAATACGTCCGGATGGGCTTTTTCGACTTCATCCAGGAGAATCACACTATATGGCTTGCGCCTCACCGCCTCCGTAAGCGTGCCACCTTCCTCATAGCCTACGTAACCCGGTGGAGCACCTATCATTCTAGAGACTGAATGTTTTTCCATAAATTCACTCATATCTATTCGAATCAAATGGTCTTCGCTATCAAACAAGAACCCGGCCAAGGCTTTGCATAACTCTGTTTTACCGACTCCGGTTGGCCCTAAAAATAAAAATGATCCGTAAGGACGATTGGGGTCGCTTAGTCCAGAACGCGAACGCCTGATCGCATCGGACACAAGACGAACGGCTTCGTCTTGTCCAACCACCCTTGCATGAAGCTTAGCTTCCATGCTCAAAAGTTTTTCACGTTCTCCGGTCATCATTTTTGAAACAGGAATCCCTGTAGCACGACTGACGACTTCGGCTATTTCCTCCGCACCTACTTGAGTGCGCAGAAGTTTATTCTGCGTCGTCCCACCGACTGATTCTTCATTGGCCACCTTCTTTAATTGAGCTTCGAGAATCGGCAATTTGCCGTATTGCAGCTCTGAAACCTTCTGCCAATCACCTTTTCTAGTGGACTCTTCCATTTGTTGTTTAATTTTTTCAATTGCTTCTTTGATATGGGCAGAACCTTGAACCTGCGCTTTTTCGGCTCTCCACACATCTTCAAGATCTGCAGACTCCTTTTGCAAACGATCGATTTCCTGCTCGATCAATTCAAATCGCTTCTTAGATGCCTCATCTTTTTCACGTCTTACTGCCTCTCTTTCGATCTTGAGCTGGATTAGACGGCGATCCAGTTTATCAAGCACCTCTGGCTTTGAATCAATTTCCATTTTAATTCGGGAAGCTGCCTCATCTATCAAATCGATGGCCTTATCCGGTAAGAATCTATCCGTAATATACCTATGACTCAATTCAGCGGCGGCCACAATCGCTGGATCCGTAATTTCGACCCCATGATGTAACTCATACTTCTCCTGAAGCCCACGAAGAATCGCAATCGTTGCTTCTACACTAGGCTCATCAACCAGAACTTTCTGAAATCTCCTCTCAAGCGCAGCGTCCTTTTCAATATACTTCCTGTATTCATCAAGCGTAGTAGCGCCCACACAATGCAACTCGCCCCTGGCCAAGGCTGGCTTGAGCATATTCCCAGCATCCATCGCGCCCTCAGCCTTGCCAGCTCCTACCATTGTGTGAATTTCATCAATAAAAACAATAGTTTGACCTTCATCCTGAGCCAATTCTTTTAGAACTGACTTTAGTCTTTCCTCAAAATCTCCCCTATACTTCGCTCCAGCCAATAATGCTGCCATGTCTAATGAGAGCACTTTCTTGTTCTTTAGGGTTTCAGGAACTTCGCCATTCACTATACGTTGTGCCAAGCCTTCCACAATCGCGGTTTTACCGACCCCAGGTTCACCAATTAGAACGGGGTTGTTTTTAGTACGTCGCTGTAAGACTTGTATCGCCCGCCTAATCTCATCATCGCGTCCAATGACTGGGTCGAGTTTACCCATCCTGGCTCTCTCAGTAAGATCCAGAGTATATTTCTTAAGCGCTTCACGATTACTTTCTGACTCCTGATTATTCACGCTCTCTCCTCCTCTTACTGCGACAATCGATGCTTCTAGAGCCTTAATATTCAATCCTGCTTGCTTCAATATTCTTCCGGTATCGCCTTTGTCATCCGCTAGAGCAAGCAAAAACATTTCACTAGCAATAAAGCTATCTTCGTATTTCTGCGCATTTTTATCAGTAATGTTAAGCAGATTATTTAGATCTCTTGAAAGCGTAACGTCTCCAGAATTGTTTTGGACTTTAGGTAGGTTCTGAATAGATTGATTGAGCGCAGACTTCAAGGGTTCCAAATTAACACCTGCACGCGCCAATAAGGAAGCCGTTCCACCATCGTCCTGATTCAATAAGGCAAGAAGCAGGTGCTGAGGCTCGATGGTAGGATTATCTCGGCCCACTGCCAAGCTCTGAGCGTCATTTATAGCCTGCTGAAATTTTGTTGTAAGTTTGTCAAATCGCATTGTCAATCCTTTAAAAAGCAACGGTTATGTTCACTATATGAAGCACATCAGAAATATTTCAAGTTCCCGAAAATATTGCCGATGAATAATCAGGTGGAATATCGATTCGTTAATTTTATGCTTTACGTTTATAGAGATTATTAATGCAGGTCAAAAAAAGTTTATATTTAGCTGGTCAAGATTCTTCGAATAGCGAAATCGAAGCGATTTACAGCTCGTCTATTTCTGATTCAAAGGAAATGGCCACTCATTTGATCGAATCATTGAATGGTGTAGCCATTATGACGACTGATCTTGACTTTAAGGTCAGCTTTGCGAATTCGTATGCCATAGAAATTCTGCATTTGAATAAGGTTAACTCTATAAATGGCAAAGGGATATTACCTTCAACAATTCTAAAGCGACTTAATAGAGAAATGAAGGCATCCAACCACGAATTCAATCTTCAGTATCGAAATAAAAGCCAATTAAGGATTTTGAATGTTTTAGCTACCTGTTTAACTTCTGAGAAAGGGGAACATTATGGTTACGTTTTTCATATGCATGATATTACTAATCGAATTTCAATTGAACAACAACTACGAAACACTGAGAATTTCTTACGAAATCTCATAAACGCGAGCCCTGACTTCATCTATTTCAAAGATGAGAAAAACCGCTGGATCGATATCAACAAAAGTGGTTTAGACTTGTTCCAACTCAATAAAATTCCCTATCATCAAAAGTCTGATCTGGAATTGGCGAATTTGGCCAACCCTGTTTTTAAAGAGTCATTTGCCAAATCGTCTTTATCAGATGAGCAAGCATTAAATGAAAAGAATCTGATTCGAAAAGAAGAGGTAATCTCGATCCCTCAGGGTGGAGAAAAAGTCTTTGATATTATAAAAATTCCCTTATTTCATGATGATGGAAGTCGTCAAGGCGTTGTAACCTTGGGACGGGATATCACGGAACGTAAAATGGCCGAAACCAATTTACGGGATCGAAGCGCGATTCTTGATGCCCTTATTTCATGTGACTGGCTCTTGCATTCCACTGAATCATGGCAGACAGTTGCAGTAAAGGTTCTAGAACAAATCTGTTTAGCTTCACATTTCAGCAGAGCGACGCTTTTTCAGAACATAAAGGCGGATCTCGATACAGGAATCCAATCAAGAAAGGAATTCCAATGGTCCATGCCTGGACACATAGGATTAGGTAAGCATTACTCGTCCATTAATTTCAAAAGGGATGGTTGCAATAAATGGCCTGAAATCTTCATGCAAGGATTGCCCGTCTATGGGAACACCTCGAAATTTGATCCGGAAGAACAGAAATTTCTTTCCTTACATGGCACAAAATCTTTCATCGCCCTTCCAATTTTCTCAGGTTCACATTGGTGGGGAATATTACTGATTGAACGTGAGAGTTCATTGCATCAAATATCTTCTTATGAGATTGAAGCACTCATGGCTGTTGGCCGGTCTCTTGGGGTATCCATTCTAAGAGAGATGACCAACAAACGCCTTAATCAGGCAAAGTTAGCCTTTGATAGTGCATCTGAAGGCATCATGATTCTTGATGAGAACTGTAATATCGTTGCAATTAATGAAGGCTTCAGCAAGATTACTGGATACACTGAACACGAAGTCCTCGGATACACCCCAAAGGTAATGAAATTTGCTGACAAGAACATCTTGAATTCGCTCAAATCTTGCGGAAAGTGGCAAGGAGAAGTCACCAATCAAAGAAAAAACGGGGAAATGTATCAGGAGTGGCTGACCCTTACCATAGCAAAAAATAATTTTGGCAAGGTAGTAAATTATGTCGGGGTTTTCGCTGACATCACAAAAATAAAACAATCACAAAATCAACTCAATCAATTAGTGAATCATGATCCTTTAACCGGATTGCCCAATAGGCGATTATTAAATGAGTTACTGGATCTATCCATCAAGCAAGCTGAAAGAGAAAATGGGAAAATTGCCCTGCTATTTATTGATTTGGATCGCTTTAAGGCTATTAACGACACCCTGGGCCATCATGTGGGCGACAAGCTACTTTATGAAGTATCAAGGCGAATCAGCAGATCGATTCGTGACAGCGATGTCGTGGCAAGATTGGGAGGTGATGAATTTGTTGTGATGATGAACAAGTTAAACGATCACGAAGATGCAGCTATGGTCGCGAAAAAAATCATTCATTCCCTGCAAATTGAATTCATTATTGATAATAAAGAACTCTTCATCGGTGCAAGTATTGGCATTTCTGTCTTCCCGAGAGATAACCGAGATGTTGATGGCTTGCTCAAAGCAGCTGATATTGCGATGTATCAAGTAAAGAATGGGGGTAAAAACAGTTTTGCCTTCTACTCCCCAGAACTCAGCAAGAAAGCGGTGGAGCGGTTCACAGTTGAGACTCAGTTGAGACGAGCCTTGGAACGAAACCAGTTTGAAGTTTATTATCAGCCTCAAGTATCACTTATAGATGGAACTATTCTTGGAGCAGAGGCACTTATTCGATGGAACCATCCAGAATTGGGCTTGGTTTCGCCAGCTAAATTTATTCCAGTTGCAGAAGAGACAGGGTTAATAGTCCAGATAGGCGAATGGGTTCTTCGTCAAGCCGCTTCTCAAGCAACTCTTTGGATCAACCAGGGACTATCAATACGTTGGGTTTCAGTAAATGTTTCAGGACTGCAAATCATGCGCAGCAATTTTGCCGATACGGTTTATGGTCTAATCATTGAAACAGACTGTGACCCATCTATTATTGAACTTGAAATTACAGAAAGCACTGTAATGCAAAATACAGAATTTGTAATTGAGACATTTGAACGAATCAAGAAAATGGGGGTAAGGCTGGCAATCGATGATTTTGGAACTGGCTACTCATCCCTTTCTCACTTAAAACGGCTCCCTCTCGACAAGATCAAGATTGATCAATCTTTTATTCGTGACCTGCCAGAAGATGCTGATGATGCAGCCATCGCGAACGCAATCTATGCAATGGCCACCAGCTTAGGCTTTAGTGTAATCGCTGAAGGGGTTGAAACCCTTGAACAAGCCGAATTTCTTAAGAACATGGGTTGTAATGAGGCACAGGGATATCTATATGGTAAACCTGTAAAAGCTGATGACTTTACCAAACTGCTTGAACTAAAGATGCGTGGTAACAATCATGTCATCTAATAACGCGAATTATATTGATATTGTCCAATTGCGTATCGGACTTTACATACATCTGGATTTGGGATGGATGGATCATCCATTCACTTTGAGCAACTTTAAAGTAAAAGACCAAGAACAAATCAACAAAATCAGGAAGGTCGGACTTAAAAAGCTTCGTTACGATCCAACTCGAAGTGATTGTGAACCGCTTCCGATTCCATTAGGTAATGAATTAAATCCAAGTGCAACAGGCTCGAACCGTCCTGACGAATTAACAAACGCAAACGAAGATAATGTTTTGGATGAAGAATCACCTGATTTGGAAAACATGGAAAGTATCTTATCCAACGAAGTCGAGAACTTCCAAGACAACCGGTTACAGAAACTAAATAAAGCCATCGATGAAAGCGAGAAGAAATTCCTACTGGCTAGCGAAGTTGCCCGTGAGTCAACTAAAAACATTCTTCTGTCTCCTGAATCCAGCATACTTAAAGCGGAGACTATGGTTAAAGATCTTGTGAACTCCATACTAACAGAAGGGGATATCATTGTTCACGCCCTAAATGGGAATAGATCCACTGACCAGAATTATACCCATGCTCTTAATGTCACAATGTTATGTCTTATGATGGCAAAGTCATTGGATATGACAGAAGAAGATGCAGCTCTTCTAGGAATGGCAGCTCTTTTTCACGATATTGGAAAAATAGAAATACCAGACATGATTCTCATGAAAAAAGAACCTCTGACAAAGTCAGAACAGGCTTACCTCGAGCAACATAGCGAAATTGGAGCCAAAATCGCAAAGAAGGTCGGATTACCCGACCGTCTGGCCCGTATTATTCTTCAGCATCATGAAAACAGCGATGGGACTGGGTATCCAGCAAGAAAAAAATCTGACCAAACAGACCCATTAGCAAGATTGGTCGCGCTTATCAATACTTACGATAATTTATGCAACCCAAGTAACCCTAACTTGTCAAAAACTCCTTACGAAGCTTTAGCGTATATTTTTGCAAATCAACGGAGTAGGTTTGACGAGTCTTTTCTTAAACGATTGATAAAATCGCTGGGAGTTTATCCTCCTGGGAGCATCGTACAACTCTCGAATGGGAATTACGGTGTAGTTGTATCTGTAAACCCAAATAAGCCGCTTAGGCCTTTCGTGATGGTTTATGACCCGCTTAAGGACCGTCGTGAACCATTAATTATAGATCTTCGGGAAGAGCCAAATATCAATATAAGCATTTGCATGAAGGCAAGCCAATTGCCGCCAGATGTTCAGGATTATTTGAATCCAAGAAAACGAATCAGTTATTTTATAGATAAAGAATTGGCTATTGCGTAGAGGTTGATTCGGAGCTGACATCTTCCCATGTTTTTCCTTCATCGAGCGATTGCTTGATTTTAGTTTCGTCAGGGCTTGAAGACGATCTGTATTTTAGAAATATCCTATCCACCTTATCAGTAAGTTCTACAAAATCAGTTTGGATACTTGTTATTTTTCTAGGTGGAGACGATACCCATGCATCACCATCCACCCTTATGTAAAAAGCATTGCCATGTTCAGATGAAACCCATGCAACATGCCACCCCCAACGCCCACCTGGAATTAACGACAAAATTGGGAAGTGGCATCCAGTAGAACGATCGCCACCAAAGGTAATTCGCTTGAACTGAAATGATCTGGAAGGTTCGTCTATAGCCATGACCAGGTCTGCGGTGCCATCTTCGAAGACATGTTGCCATAGATAAACTTGCTGACCATCGACGTTGACAGCAGTCTTGTATGGGCAACTGCCATTGAAAGGCTCACCAGTATCTGCTTCAGCGATGGATTCAAAAGTACTAAAAAAAAGGATAAGAACATACGATACTAGAATGCTGAGCAGTTTTTGTTTATTCGTATAATTAGCCATTTTGTGTAAGTAAAACGCCAGTACCTCAGCTAAAAAAACGCTTTCACATGGTTACAATTCATCATCTTCACTAAATCGTTGTTCAAGAAATGGGAAGCCTTCGTTATGGTAACCTCTTGACTCCCAGAATCCTGGCTTGTCATTTGACTGAAGCTCAATTGCTTTTAACCATTTCGCACTTTTCCATGCGTATCGTTTGGGAACAACGAGCCTCACTGGTCCGCCGTGCTCTGATGTGATGGATTTACCGTATACACTATGCGCAATAATGACATCGTCATCAAGAAGGGCTTCCAGAGGAAGATTCGTTGTATACCCATCGTACCCGTATAACATGACATATTTTGCCAAAGGTAATGGCCGAGCCCTAATCAATAATTCCTTTGCAGAAACACCTTCCCAAATCATATCCAATTGAGACCAGCGGGTAACACAATGGAAATCTGATGTATCCTCAATCTGTGGGAGATTCCTAAAAGCCATCCAATCGAGTGTAATCTCTTGCTCAACCAATCCAAAAATGCGTAGAGACCAGTTGGAAGAATTGACGTTTGGACGTATTCCCAAATCTAGAACAGGGAAGTTTGTGACTTGCTTCTGCCCAGCTGGGATTCGTTCATTTTCGTTAGGTTTCGACGATTTCTTGCCTCTTTTAGCAAGGGCGATTTTACCTTCGATCAACTTTGTCCAATTGGGCATTTTCTTTCCTCTAAATTTCTTGAGGCAACTTTTTGTTCATATTGTCATACAATAATAGAGCGACTCCAACACATATACTCGAGTCAGCCAAATTAAACGCTGGCCAGTAATAATCCTTGTAATAGAAAAGCAGAAAGTCCACAACATGACCTAGCATGACACGGTCATGGAGATTACCAAGTGCCCCTCCCAATACCAGTGACAATGCAAGACAAAAAAGTTTCTGTCCAGAATGTTTGCTAATTAGAACAAGAATCACGATAGAAGCAAAAATCGCCATGAAACTGAAAAAGTACTTTTGCCATCCTCCGGCATCCGCCAGAAAACTAAACGCTGCCCCTTGATTATAGAAAAGCACCAAGTCAAAGAAACTTGTAATGTTGACGTGCTGCATTGGAGCAAGCGAACTCACGACCATGTTCTTTGAGATAAGATCGAAAAAGAATACGACCGTGCTGATCATTAACCACTTAAGCATGAGTTCTTATCTCACCCGTTTCAAATAGATTGCTTACGCACCGACCACAAATTTTTGGGTGATTAAGATCCAGTCCTACGTCCTCCCGATAATGCCAGCAACGATCGCATTTAGCATGTGAACTGGCCGTCACGACGATTCTTTGCTCATTTTCGTTGCCAACTTCTATTACTTTTGCTGCTGAAGTTATCATGACAAAACGTAGGTCATTGCCTAGGCTATTAAGCGCCTGGAAGTTATCTCCATGAGAATAAAAGGTCAACTCCGCCTGTAGAGAGGATCCCACCTCACCGCTGGAACGCAACCGTTCGATTTCCTTTGTTGCCAAATTTCGACTTCGAACGATCAATTCCCATTTTTTCTCCCTATCCTCATTCAGAATTTCTTTAGGGAATTCATACCACAACTCTTCAAATACGCTTTTCTCATCGTTCAGGTTCAGTGTATTCCAGACTTCGTCTGAAGTAAAACTTAAGACAGGGGCAATTAATCGAGTCAAAGACTGGGTGATATGATAAATAGCTGTCTGAGCCGCGCGGCGCGGCTGTGAGTTTTCTCCAGCCGTATAGAGACGGTCCTTAAGAATATCAAGATAGAACCCCCCAAGATCTTCGGAACAAAAACTAACAAATTTTTGCAATGCAAGATGAAACTCATATTTTTCGTAATGTTCCAATATTTGGGTTTGCAGATTGCTTGTTAAATTAATCGCGTATAAATCAATTTCCAACAATTCACTTGTATTAAGCAGGGCTGTTTTGTAGTTGAAATCTGCCAAGTTAGCTAATAAGAAACGTAAGGTATTACGGATTCTTCGGTAACCCTCTGCAACACGTTTTAGAATCTCTTCCGAAATTGTCAACTCTCCCGAATAATCCGTTGAAGCCACCCACAACCTCAATATATCTGCCCCATAGGTATCCATCACTTTTTGCGGTGCAACGACATTACCTTTCGACTTACTCATTTTGTGACCTGATCCGTCGACTACAAACCCATGCGTCAGAAGCGCTTTAAAAGGCGCATGACCATCGATAGCGCAACCCGTTAAAAGTGAGGACTGAAACCAACCTCGATGTTGATCGGATCCCTCCAGATACAAATCAGCAGGAAAATCCAGGTTTGGTCTTAATTTGAGCACCGAAGCATGGGTCGTACCCGAGTCAAACCAGACATCCAGGGTATCGGTTACCTTTTTATAGAGTTGGGCTTCATCAGGAGCATGCTCCGCAAGAAAGGCTGATTCATTCAAACTAAACCAAGCCTCGATGCCTTGGGTTTCCACCATTTGACAAACCTGCTCCAGTAAATCTAAAGTCTTTGGATGTGGCCTATTTGTTTCCTTATGAATAAAGAAAGGCATTGGGACACCCCAATTTCTTTGACGTGAGACACACCAATCAGGACGATTCTTGATCATGGCCTCCAGTCTGGCTCGTCCCCAATTGGGATAAAACTGTGTTTTTGCTACGGCAGCATTCGCATGCTGCCTTAGACTGACACCTTGATTGTCTGTCTCGGCCATTCCGATGAACCATTGGTGCGTTGCACGAAATATTACGGGGGTCTTATGTCTCCAACAATGAGGATAACTATGATTAAGTCTAGAAGAAGCAAGCAATCGCCCATTACCTTTTAACACTTCAATGATTTCTTTATTTGCATCCCAAACACTTAATCCTCCTACCAGTTCGATACGTTTAAAGAACTTACCTTCATCATCAACAGGATTATCTACAGGAAGTCCGTATTTCATTCCAACAGTATAATCTTCAAGACCATGCGCTGGAGCGGTATGAACCAGTCCAGTTCCTGCATCAGTTGTGACATGATCCCCGCAGATTACCGGTACCGTTCTCTCGTAGAAAGGATGTTGAAGAACCAATCCTTCCAGTTTTGAACCATTCACATAGCCAAGCACATCCATTGGTCCGGCTAACAGACCATATTTATTCATTAATCCGTATACATTGGCCGGTTCGTTCGAAGAATCGGACAAAGTCTTTTCAAGCAACTCTCGACAAACGATCAGAAGTCCCCTTTCGGTCTTAATCAACGCGTATTCCAAATCAGGGTGAACACACACAGCCTGGTTCGCTGGCAAAGTCCAGGGAGTCGTGGTCCAGATAACTGCAAAGGCCTCGCCCTCCAGACTAATTTCAAAAATCTTACCTAATGTATGGACATCAACAACCTTGAATGCAACGTCAATAGCTGGAGAATTCTTATCCTCATACTCCACTTCAGCCTCTGCGAGCGCCGAACCACAATCAACACACCAATGAACAGGCTTGGAACCTTGATACAAGTAACCATTTCTGTAAATATCCCCTAAAGCCCTCATAATTTCAGCTTCAGTACGAAAGTCCATGGTCAAATAAGGGTTGTCCCAGTCGCCAAGCACCCCAAGACGAATAAAATCCAATTTCTGGCGTTCGACCTGATTTTTGGCATATGACCTGCAGAGTTCCCTGAACGTCGAAGGAGGAATATTCTTGCCATGCGTCTTTTCAACCATAAGTTCAATAGGAAGTCCATGGCAATCCCATCCTGGAACATACGGGGCGTCATAACCACTCATCGTTTTAGATTTAACAATGATGTCTTTCAATATCTTGTTTACTGCATGACCTATGTGAATATCGCCGTTTGCATAAGGTGGCCCATCATGAAGAATGAATTTTTTTGCACCTTTCCTGGCTTTACGAATTCTTTCGTACAACTTATTTTCTTGCCAGATTTTTAACCATGCAGGCTCTCTTTTGGCGAGATCACCTCGCATTGGGAAAGGCGTTTCAGGTAAATTTAATTTATATTTATCGTTGTCAGTCATTTAGAACTTCTTATATCCGAATTTTCAAAAAATCGTTTGGCAATTTCCACGTCCCTACTAATTTGTACTTTGAGTGCTTCGAGTCCAGAAAATTTCATTTCATTGCGAATCTTGGAATAGAATTCGACATGAACATGTTTGCCATACAGATCACCATCAAAATCAATCAAATGAACTTCTAACTGCAGTTTTGAGACCCCTGTGACGGTTGGTCGAACCCCCAGATTGGCCACTCCGCGAATCCCATCTAATTTTACAGCATATACACCCAACAATGCAGGTCGCTCATGCCTCATATGAACATTAGCCGTAGGAAAACCCAATTTACGTCCAAGCTTTGCTCCATGAATAACTTTACCGCTAATACTGTAGGCACGTCCAAGCAAATGCGTGGCAGTATCAAGATTACCAAGCGCCAAAGCCTCTCGAATCAATGTGCTAGACACTCTGGACCCATTTTGAATAAGATCAGGCAAACATACCGTTTGGAATCCTGCTCTAATGAAATCACCAACCTCGCCTTCTCGACCCTTGCCAAATCTAAAATCATCGCCAACGACTATCTTTTGTGCGTTAAGCGATCCTATTAGCACCTTATCAATAAAAGATTGACTGCTTAACTGGGAAAATTCTTTATTGAACTTACAAATGTATACCTTATCCACATTGGCATATTCGAACCATTCCAGCTTTTCCCTTAAAGAAGTAAGCCTTGCAGGAGCGTTTTGAGGATTGAAATATTCTCTAGGATGAGGTTCAAACGTAAGAACGGCTTTTCCGATTCGACTCGTTTCGGCTATTTCAATCAGTTTAGACAACAAATAGCGATGTCCGAGATGGATCCCATCGAAATTTCCGATGGCAAGCGCAACCGGCTCGGTCGGAAATTTTGGGAAATGACGAAAAACTTTCATTTATTAATTCAGTTAAATTTTTGTTCGATGAATAAAATCTTTGATGCTTATACCCATGATCATCAAGGACAAGAAGTATGTTAATGAACCAACTAACAACAATATCGATAAATGGATGAGCTTAGGCATGAGTTTATAATTTAGCCATATTTGGTCGGCGCCTGCCAGATAATGTAAAACAAGCGCCATCAGAGTGACTGCCATTAAAAGTTTACTAAGAAATGATATCCAGCCTGCTTGAGGTACATAAACATTTGCCTTTCGCAAATAGTAATATAAGAGTCCGGCATTCATACAGGCTCCTAGTCCTATGGCAAGGGCCAATCCAGCATGAGCAAAAGGTTTAATAAAAATTAGATTCATTAATTGAGTAGATGCCAGAACAAACAAAGCGATTTTAACTGGGGTTTTAATATTCTGTCTTGAATAAAATGCCGGTGCCAGGACTTTCACTAAAATGAGACCGAGCAATCCAAAACTATACGCTACGAGTGCTTGCCTAGTCATTTCCACATCATGAGCATTAAATGCCCCATAATGAAAAAGCCCTGACACAAGCGGCACTGAAAGGACTGCTAAAGCGACCGCCGCGGGTAAAGCCAACATGAAAGTCAGCCGCAAACCCCAGTCCAACAGTCGTGAATATTCCTTATCTTCTTTATCGGCTACGCTTTTAGAGAGACTGGGTAAGAGAATCGTTCCGAGCGCCACCCCCAATACTCCAGTAGGAAATTCCATTAAACGATCAGCATAATAAAGCCATGAAACACTACCCGTATCTAAAAAGGAAGCAAAAATTGTGTTAATCAAAAGGGAAATTTGAGCAATGGAAACACCAAAAACGGCTGGTCCCATTAATTTCAGAATTCTCCAGACGCCTTCATCATGCAAATTCCAACTTATTCTTGGTATCAATCCTATCTTGAGTAAATAAGGGATTTGATAAATCAACTGAAGTATGCCACCAACAAACACCGCCCAGGCAAGTACCATTATTGAATGATTGAAATACGGAGCAGCTAGCAAAGAAGCTGCAATGAATGCTACGTTAAGCCAAACCGGAGTAAACGCTGGAACCGAAAAGTTACCGTAGGTGTTAAGTACACCTCCGCTTAATGAAACCAGCGAAATAAAAAATATATAGGGGAAAGTTATCCTCAACAGATCGATAGTTAAGTCAAATTTCGCCTTGTCAGCAGAAAAGCCAGGGGCACTTATTTCAACAACCCAAGGTGCGGCCAACATGCCTGCAATTGAGAGCAAAACAAGAAATAGTCCCAGTAAAGTTGCCACATGATTGATTAAATCATGCGTTTCTTTGTGAGTGCGACGATTTTTATATTCAGCCAGGATAGGAACAAACGCCTGTGAAAAGGCACCCTCTGCTGAGATTCTGCGTAGCAGGTTAGGTATTTTAAAAGCAACAAAGAAAGCATCTGTCAACATACCGGCGCCAAAAATACGCGCGATGAGTGTATCCCTTACGAAACCCAGGATACGGGAAAGAAAGGTCATGCCCCCTACTGTCAATAATGCTTTTAATAGATTCATTTGAACTCTTTATAATCATCCGCGTAGTTAAACACATTAGGTTGATGCAGTGCAGTAAACCGATGATTTTAACATGAGAGTCCAATAAGACAGAAAATTGATATGATATTGCCTTGCAATTAATATAAGGAGCAGATAAAATATTCGGCTTCGTATTTTAAACTAATTTTAGGAATATCCATGGCTAATACAGCTCAGGCTAGGAAACGTGCCCGTCAGTCAGTCAAGCAGCGCGCTCATAATGCCAGCTTACGTTCGACTCTTCGTACCGCGATTAAAAAAATCATTAAGGCGGTTGAAGCTGGTGATAAAGCTGCGGCACAACTTGCTTACTCGGAAAATGTAAGTGTAATCGATCGAATAGCAGAAAAAAATATTATTCACAAGAATAAAGCTGCTCGTCATAAAAGCAGATTAAGCGCTTCGATTAAATCGATGGCTTAAGATTATTGCAACAAAAAAAAGCCGAACATAATGTTCGGCTTTTTTGTTGTTCAGGCCAACTTGGATTCCAGAATTACCCAATTCCAAATGCTTGGCGTATCTCCATGGCTTTTTTTATTGCTTCATCACGACTTGTAGCAAGAACCGTAAAATGACCCATCTTTCTGGCTGGGCGAGGCTCATTTTTTCCATACAGGTGCATTTTTAACTGGTCACATGAGAAAGCAATGTCCCAGGAAGGCTCACCATCTTCCGGCCAGATATCGCCCAAGAGATTAACCATAACAGCCGAACTGTGCATCCTTGCTTCTCCAAGTGGCAGCCCGACTAATGCCCTTACTTGCTGTTCAAATTGATTCGTTATACATGCATCAATGGTGAAATGCCCTGAGTTGTGGGGTCTTGGAGCTATCTCGTTAACCAAAAGATTTCCATCACTTACAAAGAACTCAACGCCCAGAACCCCAACATAGTCTAGCTTCTCTGCGACAAGCAGAGCCAATTTCTGAGCCTGAAAATTTATTTTATCCTTACCTCGAGCAGGAATAATCGAAATATCGAGTATCCCATTTAAATGGCTATTTTCAGAAGTCGGATAGGACACGACCTTGCCATTCGCCTCCCTTGCCAGGACTACCGAGACTTCGTAATCCAAATTCAGCATTTTCTCCAAGACGCAGACGTCAGAATTGAACGATGCAAAAGCCACTTTTGCTTCTTCCAGATTCCTCACCCTTGCCTGGCCTTTACCATCGTAACCAAACCTTGCGACTTTAAGGATGCCTGGATACAAGTCCTGTTGGACACTTTCTAAATCCTGAATGGAATTGATTACTGCGAATGGGGCAACCGGCAAGCCTGCGTCTCGGATAAACCTTTTCTCAGATACACGGTTTTGGGTAATTCCAACCGCTATGGCACTAGGTCGAACAATTCGATTCCGCGAAAAAAATTCAAGTGTCTCAGCTGGAACATTCTCAAACTCCGTTGATATTGCCAGACAAGTCTCTTCCATGCGTTTTAGAGCTTCTTGGTCTGTATATGAACTACAAATATGCACATCCGCTATCTTTCCAGCTGGACTGTGCTTGTCTGGATCAAGGACAGTAACCTTATATCCCATTTCGTGAGCTGCAATCACAAAAAAACGACCAAGCTGACCGCCACCAAGCATACCTAACATCGAGGGAGGGAGAATCGTACTCAAAATAACTCCAATACTTTTAATCCGTTAATTGCATATCCAGAACTTTTTGAGTTTGTGCTGCGCGATATGCGGTCAATTTATCCAATAAACCTGAATCCTCAATAGCTAATATTGCCACCGCAAATAATGCTGCGTTCGTAGCCCCAGCATCACCGATTGCAAACGTTGCGACAGGAATGCCTTTGGGCATTTGAACTATTGACATCAAGGAGTCCTGACCATTCAGATGTTTGGAGGGGATAGGCACACCCAGGACCGGCAATGTGGTTTTAGCCGCAACCATACCTGGAAGATGCGCAGCGCCGCCTGCACCTGCAATAATCACTTTGATTCCATTTGCAGCAGCATTGTTAGCAAAATTGAACATCAGATCGGGCGTTCGGTGCGCCGATACCACCTGAGCAAAATAGCCAACTTCGAAATCCTGTAACACTTTGGCAGCAAGCTTCATTGTAGGCCAATCACTATCTGAGCCCATAATTATCGCCACTTGCGGGTTTTTATTCATATTCTCGACCTTTTAGAGAATTTTAGGGTTTATTGTTGCAATCAATTTACGCATTTTATGTTTAGTTATTCCTGAAGATTCACCAGGACAAGATTATCCCTATGAATCAATTCCGGCTCGTCAGAATAACCAAGGATATTTGATATCTCGCTACTTGGACTACCCAATATCCTGGCACTCTCTTGAGAGCTGTAATTCACAAGGCCACGTGCAATCTCGAAACCCAATGTATCTACACATGATACAACTTCACCCCGTTCGAAATTTCCCTCAACACGGAGAATTCCAATAGGCAGCAGGCTCTTTCCATCATCACGAAGCGCTTTAACGGCTCCTGCATCAATAACGACTTTACCACCTAATCTAAGATGATCGGCTAACCATTGCTTTTTTGCGATCATTTTCATTTGTTCGGATCGAAGATGGGTTCCAAGAACCTCTCCTCGCGACAAACGTAACAATACATCTTGTTCTCTTCCCGAAGCAATAATAGTATGCGCCCCGCTTCTTGAAGCCCGTTTTGCAGCAAGAACTTTGGTAAGCATCCCGCCAGTACCAACGTGACTGCCTGCCCCTCCAGCCATAACCTCAAGCTTTGGGTCTCCTGATCTGGCATGTTGAATAAAGCTTGCGTCTGGATTTTTACGGGGATCTTCTGAATATAGGCCAGGCTGATCCGTTAAAATAACCAAAGTGTCTGCTTCAATGAGATTTGCAACCAGCGCTCCCAACGTATCATTATCACCAAAACGAATTTCGTCAGTAACGACTGTGTCATTTTCATTAATAATAGGGATGACTTTCAGACTTAACAATGTTCTTAAGGTACTACGAGCATTTAGATAACGCTTACGGTCTGACAGATCTTCATGGGTCAGTAGCACTTGTGCAGTATGTAATCCGTGAACACTGAAGCAAGATTCGTACATCTGGACCAACCCCATCTGACCAACAGCGGCGGCGGCCTGAAGCTGGTTTACCTCCGTTGGGCGCTTCCTCCAACCTAACCTTTGCATCCCTTCGGCAACTGCACCGCTTGAAACCAGAACGACCTGTTTGCCCTCATTGACAAGCTGGCTGATTTGCCTTGCCCAGGCAGCGATTGCAGTTCTATCCAGTCCTTCCCCTGCATTGGTTACGAGGCTGGATCCAACTTTTACCACTACACATTTGGATTCAAGAAGAAGAGACCGCATGTCCTTCTCCCAAACTATCTTCTTCCTTTCGAAGCGATTCAAGATGTTCCATGATCGCGTAAGTAAGTTCTTTACAACCTAGGCCTGTCAAGGCGGAAATAGCAAATACACGACCTTCCCAATTAAAATCTTTCACGAAAGCTGCTACTTTCTGAGCTGAGTCTGGGAGCATGTCGACTTTATTTAGAACCAACCATCTTGGCTTCATATAGAGTTCTTCATCGTATTTTCTTAGTTCTTCAACTATAGCCTTTGCTTCTTCAACAGGGTTAACGGCTTCGTCAAAAGGGGCAATATCAACCAGATGCAACAACAGCCTGGTTCTGGACAAATGTCTTAAGAACTGATGTCCAAGTCCCGCGCCCTCAGCCGCACCTTCAATTAAACCAGGCACATCAGCAATCACGAAACTTCTGTTCGTATCCACCCTTACAACTCCAAGATTAGGGTGCAGTGTTGTAAAAGGGTAATCGGCTACCTTGGGCTTTGCTGCCGATACAGCACGAATAAACGTAGACTTACCTGCATTAGGCATTCCTAGAAGCCCGACATCAGCTAAAACCTTCAGTTCCAAGTATAACTCAAACTCTTCACCTGGCTCCCCCTTGGTACACTGCCTTGGCGCCCTATTAATGCTTGATTTAAAATGAATGTTACCCAAGCCGCCGTTACCACCTTTTGCAAGCAATGCCTGCTGACCATGTTCAGCCAGATCAACAATAACCTGCTCGGTGGCCTTATTACTAATGACAGTGCCCACTGGAACCCTTAAAATCGTATCCTCTCCGCTTGCTCCATACTGGTCAGACCCTCTTCCATTTTCACCTCGTTGACCTCGAAACACCCTTGAATAGCGATAATCCACTAGGGTATTGATATTTCGGTCGGCAATGGCAAAAATACTTCCACCCTTTCCACCATCACCTCCACTTGGGCCTCCCATTGGCTCATACTTTTCGCGACGGAAAGATGCAATTCCATTCCCGCCGTCACCGGCATATACCTTAATCGTCGCTTCATCAATAAATTTCATGTCATCGCCCTGATAAAATCAATCTTAGCCTCATATAGCTGATAGCTTACGAACCGAAGCAACAACATTTATAAGCTACGAAACAATTTACTCCAAAAGAATAGGTTGCAATATATTTGAATTAAACGAATCTAAAAAATTAGAAAAAGCGAAACCTTTTCTGTTGGGCAACTATGTAAATATTCAAAAAATAAAAAAAGCCCTACCATTGGATAGGGCTTTTTAAAATCTTCTCGGATATTAAACTGGTACGATACTGACTAGTTTACGACGCAAAGCACCCTTAACTGTGAAAGCGACTTTTCCATCAACTTTTGCATACAGGGTGTGGTCTTTACCCATCCCAACATTTTCGCCTGGATGCATACGTGTCCCACGCTGACGTACAATAATGCTTCCAGCTGAAACCACTTGCTCACCAAAAGCCTTAACTCCGAGCCTTTGAGCCTGAGAATCACGGCCGTTACGGGAACTACCACCAGCTTTTTTATGTGCCATTATCTAACTCCTTACTCAGCAGCTTTTGCTTTTGCAGATTTCTTTGTTGAATTTTCGAAATTACCAATCTCGATTTCGGTGTAACTTTGGCGATGACCTTGCGTTTTACGGTAATGCTTTCTGCGGCGCATTTTGAATATCGTCACCTTGTCACCACGGCCGTGAGAAAGGACTTTAGCCTTCACGACTGCACCTGCAATAACTGGAGCACCAATCGTTACATTATCGCCATCAGCAAGTACAAGAACCTGATCAATCGTTACATCAGTTCCAACTTCACCCAATAACTTCTCTACTTTTAATCTCTCGCCAGGGGTAACACGGTATTGTTTTCCACCTGTTTTGATGACTGCATACATGATTAAACCTCGTTTACTACGCATTCAAATGAATCGAGCATTATACGTAAATTTTGGACTTAAGCAAATGGAAATCTTTATTTATTTGCAAAGCGGCAAATCATAAGCAAGCTGTAAGTGTCTTAGCTCTATGCTAGAATTGTTACTGTCATTTTAAGGTAGATAGTTTGTGTCCCTAGCATTTATCCAATCCTCTATTGCTGATGATATGATCTCAGTAGATGAAGTAATAAGAAAATCCTTGCACTCCGAAGTGATTTTAATCAACCAAGTCGCCGACTATATCATTAATAGCGGTGGTAAGCGCTTAAGACCAGCGCTAGTCTTGATGTCTGCAGGATTGTTCGGTCAGATCAAGGCAGCACACCATGAACTGGCTGCCATAGTAGAATTCATTCACACTGCAACGTTACTCCACGATGATGTCGTTGACGAATCGTCCATGCGTAGAGGAAGAGCGACAGCAAACTCAATTTTTGGAAATGCAGCAAGTGTACTTGTCGGAGACTTTGTGTACTCCCGGGCATTTCAGATGATGGTTAATATTCAAGACATGCGAGTAATGGACGTCCTTGCGGAAGCAACAAACATTATCGCTGAGGGAGAGGTTCTTCAATTATTAAACTGCCATAACGCGGATGTAAGCGATGAAGCTTATTTAAAAGTTATTCATTATAAAACAGCCAAGTTATTTGAAGCTGCGACAAGACTGGGAGCCATTGTTTCCGGCGCTTCCAAAAATGATGAGATTGCATTATCAAATTATGGGATGCATCTTGGTACGGCTTTTCAGCTCATTGATGATGTATTGGACTTTAGTGGGGAAACTGAAACAATTGGTAAAAATCTAGGTGACGATTTGGCTGAAGGTAAACCAACACTACCTCTCCTTTATGCCATGAGAAATGGAACAAAGACTCAAAGTGATACAATTCGTCATGCCATAGAAGAAGGCGGATTAACTGAATTGCCGGCTGTCATGGAATCAGTAAAATCGACTGGAGCGCTTGAGCACGTAAGATCGTTAGCTAAGAACGAGGCTGAGATGGCTTGCAAGTCAATCCAACACTTCCAGCCTTCGCTCTATAGAAACTTGCTCATAGAACTTGCTTCATTCGCCGTGGAGCGAACATTCTAACGAACCCCCAGAATCAAAGGGGCTTATTTAATTCAATAAGATAGGTTCACCATTGTCCGCACGATAGTATGCCAAGTGAGCACAAGCACTTGTTGTTGAAGTTAGTGTTCCGTCAAAAACCGCTGACCCATCAATGTCAACTACTGCATAACCATTATGATAAAGTGTCACCTCTGCCTCTTGAGGACCCAGTCGCAATCCAAAACTGACATAAGCCTCATCCTGGTCTTCATCAAACACTTCCCAATCCGAGCTACCTGTCAACTGCTCCATCCACCCGGGAAGATCGACTTCGACCCTGCATATCACCGGTTCATTCCATATACCGAGCTGGTTCCAACCCGTTAGAGCGTCCTCAGAGAAATTAGAGTTTGTCATTATTTTCCTTTCAAACAAGCATTATTTAATCATCATTGAATAAATGGTGCCAAAACGTCATTCTTCAAGTCCCATTTTTAATCACTTTGAAGCAGTTGCTTTAAATATATAACGGTGCGAAGATGCCAAAAGTTTACCCATAGGACGCAATATGTTTGACAACGTTTTTGATTTCTTAACCTTTCTAAGCGAAAATCATTCCATTTTTATCATTTTGTCGATTATTCTTGGCCTTCTAATCGGCAGTTTTTTAAATGTTGTGATTCATAGACTTCCCAAAATGATGCAACAGGAGTGGGAAAACAATTGCATGGAACTGCAAGGTAAATCACCTTCAGTTCAAACTAAATACAACTTGGCCACGCCCAGGTCTTGCTGCCCTCATTGCGGTCACCAAATCAGTGCCGCAGAAAACATCCCCGTTATCAGTTACATCTTTCTAAAAGGGCGATGCAAAGAATGCAAAAAGCCTATAAGCCTGCGTTACCCACTGATTGAACTTACCACCGGTGTACTTTTAGGAGCAATTTCATGGGACTTTGGATTTACGACCCTGACTATTGCAGCTTGGATATTTACTATCGCCATGATTGCTCTAACTTTTATTGACTTTGATACCCAACTCTTACCCGACGACATCACCCTGCCATTATTATGGATAGGTCTCTTATTTAATCTGGATAATGGATTTACGGATATCCACTCAGCCATACTGGGGGCAGTTGCAGGCTATTTAATTCTTTGGTCGATATACTGGCTATTCAAGATCATTACCGGAAAAGAAGGCATGGGCTATGGGGATTTTAAATTACTGGCTGCTATTGGCGCCTGGTTTGGTTGGCAACTGATTCCTGCTGTTATATTACTATCTTCCATCATTGGAACTGCCGTTGGTGTTACCTTGATCATAGCAGCAAAACGAGGTCGCAATGTTCCCATGCCGTTTGGCCCCTACCTTGCCTTAGGGGGAATTGCTGCACTATTTTGGGGCAGTCAACTTTCGCATATATACTTACTTAGCTAGTCATGCCGGTTATTGCCTTGACGGGTGGGATTGGAAGTGGCAAGACTGAAGCCACGAAGATATTTGCTAATCTGGGCGTACCGGTGGTTGACGTAGATCTGATATCTCACAAACTCACCAATCAACAAGCAGTGTTAGATAAGATTGCCGCGGTTTTTGGAGACACCATCCTCAATCAGGATAAAAGTCTTGATCGAGCAGCGCTCAGAAAGATCATATTTTCCAAAGATTCCTGTAGAAAAGAGTTGGAAAGTATTCTTCATCCCCTTATCTTTGATGCTGCCCTGCTAGAACTGTCAGCAAACAGCAAAACTCCTTATCAAATATTATCAATCCCATTACTTGATGAAAACAGTCGCTATTTAAACTACATCGATAAAATATTAGTTATCGATTGTGATGAAACACTTCAACTATCTCGCACAATGAAAAGAAGCAATCTAAGCCTTAGTGAAGCTAAAGCAATTATAGCCGCGCAAATTAGCAAAGAAAGAAGATTGGCCATGGCAGATGACATTATTGAGAACAATGGGTCTCTTGAAGATTTATCTAATAAAATTAATGATTTTCACAGAAAATACATTAATACTTGCATAGTTAGCGATTAAATCTCATAATCCATCGCAACTAAAACCATTTTCCCCGAGTCTGAAATAGTGTCAGATTACGATTATCCTTTCAATGAGCGCATCAGGACGTTCCTACGTCTGGAGGATTTGTTTGTCAAAGTTTTATTCAATATCAGTTCTAACCACGAGTTTAATCATCACAATGCTTTATCTGCAATTTTCCAGATACTCGATGTCATTGATAGGGCAGAGCTAAAAGCCGATTTACTTCAGGAACTCGACAGACAAAGAAACATGATGACCGGCCTTTTCGGCAACCCAAACATAGCCGAGAATTTGCTGGAAGAAATATTACAGGACATACAAAAAACATCCATTGAACTTCGTTCAAATACAAATAAGTTGGGCCAGTCATTACGAGATAATGAATGGCTCATGAGTATAAAACAGCGTTCAGTTATACCTGGGGGACTTTGTGAATTTGACATCCCTTCCTACCACCATTGGCTAGGACTTGGAGATGAAAGACGTAAGGAAGACCTGAACCATTGGCTGATCAGTCTGCTGCCAATTTATGATGCCATCAAGATTATTTTGCATATCTTGAGGGGAAGTGGAAAAACAACACCTTTATTGGCAACGAATGGTTCCTACCAGCAGATGCTAGGTGGTGCAAAACCAGCTCAAATGCTCAGGATAGAACTAGAAAAGGGTGTGAACTATTATCCAGAAGTCAGCGCTAACAAATATGCAATCAGTATTCGCTTCATTTCCCTAAGTCCCTCAGAAAAACCGCGTCAAATTGAGGCTGATGTCAGCTTCAACCTTACACTGTGCAATCTATAAGTCAGAAACCCAACAAGAAATACGTCAATTGTCCTCAATGCAAGGCTAAGATTGAGTATTCAACGTCTAACCCATTCCGTCCATTTTGTTCGAATCGTTGCAAGCTGATCGACATGGGGCAATGGGCAAATGAGGAATACTGCATCCCAACACCAATAAAACCGGAAGACCTTAATTAGAATGCATCAAATGATTAACTTAACCTTCATAAATCGAATCTTCAGTCTAACGACCATTTTTTGTTTTCTTCTCATCATTTATGGCTGCTCAAACAAAAAAGAAGAAATCTTGATTACCGATAACTGGGTAAGATCAACGCCCCCTGGTGAAACAGTCGGCGCGGCTTACCTAACCATGAAAAGTAATAGGGATCTCACACTTGTAAGTATTGACTCACCAGCTGCCGATTCGATAGAGATTCATAGCATGATTATGGAAAACGGCATCATGAAAATGCGGCAAATGGACAACTTGAATCTCAAGGCTGGCGAATCGGTAAAACTTGAGCCAAACGGATTCCACTTAATGCTATTCGATTTAAAGCATCCCCTTGTCTCAGGGCAAAATGTTACGTTTAACCTACACTTCAAAGATCCTCAAGGAAAAATAATCAACGAATCGATTTCTAGTCCGATTAGCGATTCTAAAGAATAGTGGCTTATTGAAATCATTCAGTGAACTAGCTGAAATTGGTATTGATATTTTTTCAATCCTTCTGGAGTTTGACTCTCAACCAACACATGCCAGTCACTTCTGCCCTGAACACAAACAGGCAAAGTCACGTCTGCATGCCAAATTCCCAATTTAGTCTTCAGCAATCGGTATCTATTTAACCCCATTTCCATCCCTTGCATTAGGAAAGTTGCATGAACTTCTGATGCTTCCTTATCTTCGACTTGAAGTCCAAATGGCTTCATTAAAGAAGGAGGGTTTTCGAAAACGATTCTAATTGGTGCATTTTTACAAGGTTCCTCGATATTTCCGCAGATAACATACTGAATCGGAGAGGAGGTGCGGGATCTTAATACCCATGCAGTCAATCCGAAAAGAATGATAAAAACGATAAGGGCGAGTTTAGTTTTCAACCTATACCTGCCAAATCGCTCGTTGCATTGCTATGCCATGCGCGCCTGCTTTCCAGGCATCGGTAATGGAACTCGATTCCATCCCCCCCAAGGCGAAGACAGGAATGGGATAATCTTTTATCCACTCTGAGAACCTTTCCCACCCCAGCCCATCAGCACCAGGATGACTCAGGGTCTTTAGGACAGGAGATAGAACTACAAAATCCAGATGCAGGTGTTTGGCATGACTCAACTCTGCATGATTATGGCATGAGGCACCACAAATCATATTTTCTGGCCTTTTTTGCAACTGCATCATTGCTTTTCCGGAGAAATGTACGCCATCTGCACTCAATTCATTCGCCATATCAGCCCTTCCATTAATAAGAACTTTGGCACCGTATGGCTTTGAATATTCTATAACTTTTGTAGTCAATGCCTTAAGTTTATCTTCTGTCAGATAACTCTCACGAATCTGTATCAGGCGGAGTCCATTTTCAAGTGCTATTGAAAGACAAGAAAAGAAATTCTTTTCTCCCAACTCGGCCAAATTGCTAATTGCATAAACGTTAGGCAATCTAAGCGATTTAAAGATCGGAATATTTGCGGGTAAAATTGGATCAACGGTCAAATTATCGGGGTGCTGCCAACTCAACTCCTGCCCTTCACATCCTTGAGGTATGCCAACCCATTCTCGAATAATGAAGAAATGTAGTTTTACTAACTTTTCAGGATATTGGAACTCTCTGGTTACCCACGGATGGGCAACCAAGATGTCGATGCCAATTTCCTCTGCCAACTCTCTTTTCAGCGCGATATATGGAGTTTCTCCAATTTCGATCTTTCCACCAGGAAACTCCCACCAACCCGACCAGGTTTTACCTTCCGGGCGCTTTGCTAAAAGAACAAGGCCATCATTGCGAATTGTGATTGCTACAGCAGCTTGGATAATATTTTTCAATTTCGATCTATTTTATTTTTTCCATCAGTATCTTGCCTGCGTAGTCTCTTGCAAACTGATAGGCAATGCGACCGCTTCGGGAACCCCGTGACAATGAGAATTGGAGTGCTAAATTACGCACTTCTCCATTAGACTCCATTATTCCAAAGCGTTTAATCCATAAGGACACGATAGAAAGATACTCGTCCTGACTAAAAGGATAAAAGGATAACCAAAGACCAAACCGCTCAGATAACGATACTTTTTCCTCAACTGTATCATTTGGTCTTATTTCATCGTTTAAATAATGTGTGTCAAGATTCTCCGCCATATACTCGGGTAAGAGATGCCTTCGATTTGATGTAGCATAGATAATGACGTTTTCAGACGTGCATGCAATCGAACCGTCCAATGTAACCTTGAGTGCTTTATAACCAGTATCAGCAGACTCAAAAGTCAAATCATCGCAAAAAATGATAAACCGCTCGGCACGCTCCCTTAATAAGGACACTATATCTGGTAAATAAACCAAATGATTTCTTTCTACCTCTACCAGTCGTAAACCATTTGACGAAAATTCAGTTAATAACGCTTTAATTAATGAGGACTTCCCGGTACCGCGTGCACCTGTCAAAAGTACATTATTAGCAGGCAAGCCATTGATGAACTGCAAAGTATTTCTTATGATTTCAGATTTCTGCTCATCCACATTCTTAATATCATCAAGATGAACGTTATGTGGAAAGTTTACAGCATGTAGATTGCCCTGATTATTTGAAACTTGCCATCGCCACGCTAAGGCGGACCAATCAATAGGTGTCTTTTTAGGCGGTAGAAAGGACTCTAATCGATCGATCAAGGATTCAACACGAGTAATAAGATTATTAGTCTCATCCATTTTAGGATCGATAATCTGCATTTATTTTCACATAGTCATAAGAAAAGTCACAGGTCCATACTGTTGTATTAGCCAACCCTCTGTTTAACATGACCCTAACCGTAATCTCTGGTTCCTTCATGACCGCCACTCCCTGTTCTTCTCGATAACTTGACGCTCTTCCGCCATTCTCAGCAACAAGGGCATCTCCCAAATAGAGTCTGATCGAATCAACGTCAAGATCATCAATTCCAGCGTATCCTATGGCCGCAAGAATTCTTCCCAAATTAGGATCGGAAGCAAAAAAGGCCGTCTTTATCAACGGGGAATGCGCAATAGCATAGGCTACTTTTCGACACTCATCGATATCCTTACCAGCCTCTACCTTAATTGTCATGAATTTTGTTGCACCTTCTCCATCTCTTACGATGGCCTGAGCAAGTTGGATTGACACCTCCGTTATTGCATCACGCAATAATTCATATTCTTTTGTTCCCAATGCTATTTCTTGAGTCTCTGATTTACCGGTCGACATAAGGATGAAAGAATCATTGGTCGAGGTGTCCCCATCAACCGTAATGCAATTGAAAGATCTTTCCACGGAATACTTGATAATTGAATCCAGAACAATCCTTGAGACGTTTGCATCTGTAGCAACAAACCCAAGCATGGTGGCCATATTGGGGTGAATCATCCCTGAACCTTTTGCAATGCCTGTAATGGTTATTTTTTCCCCAAAGACAGTAATCTCCTTGGAATAACCTTTTGCAACAATATCCGTTGTCATAATGGACTCTGCGGCATTCAACCAATTGTCCTCATCAAGGTTTTCTATGCACTTCCCCAGATTCGACAGTATTCGATCGACCGGCAAAGGCTCCAGAATCACACCTGTTGAGAAAGGCAAAACCTGCTCAGGACTAAGGTCAAGTATTGCTGAAACACCTTTACACGTATCGATTGCATGCTGTAATCCAGTTGCGCCAGTTCCCGCATTTGCGTTCCCGGTATTTATAACCAGGGCTCTGACACCTGGATTGGTTCCTAAGTGTTCTTTACATACTTGAACAGGAGCCGCACAAAAACGATTCTTAGTGAAAACACCAGCAACCTGGCTTCCCTCAACTAATGTGATTACAAGCAGATCCTTTTTATTTGGCTTACGAATATTTGCCTCAGCAAAACCAAGCTTGACGCCTTTTACTGGCAATAACGATTTTTTTAGCGGATTTGATAAATTGACAGGCATATCGTATCTCGAATTAATAAGAATTTTAATTCTAACTTATCGGCAAATCAGATGGCGTCAGGAAAATAAGAATAGTAAAAAAAAAGGCACCAATCTGCCTTTTTTAAAAGTTGTCTAGCATTTTATTTCGTTGCTCGATATTTTCCATGACGGTCAGTTGTTCAGTAGGGGTTAGATTCCACCACTCCTGTATTTCTTCGATCGTTCTTAGACAACCGTAACATAATCCTGTGAGTTCATTCATTGTGCATACGCCAACACAAGGAGAACTTATTGGAACCGCATTATTCTGTTCAGACATCGATATTCCCAAAACTTTAAGTCTATGAAAGCTTCCCATGACATTGCTTATACTTTTTTCCCGATCCACAAGGACATGGATCGTTTCTTCCAACTTTCACACCCTCACGAGTAAATGGAAGATTTACAACCTCTTCATTTGGTTCAGATTCAGGCTTCAGTCCAAGCGCCTCATCATAGTCTGCATGTTGATATTTGACATTCTCTAATTCAGAAGGCTTTTCTACAGCTTCAAGATCTTCAGAATTCTTCACCTGAACTAACATCGTTACTTTTGTAACTTCACTTTTGATTGTATCAAGCAAGTTAGAAAAAAGTTCAAACGCTTCGCGTTTATATTCTTGTTTTGGATTCTTCTGAGCATAGGAACGTAAATGAATTCCCTGACGCAGGTGATCTAGAGCAGCCAGATGTTCTCTCCAGTGATTATCCAGACTTTGTAACATCACCGACCTTTCAAACTGGCGCATAATATCAAAACTTGCCTGCTCCTCTTTTGCCTTATATACAGATTTTGCCTCGTCATGAATACGTTCACGAAGCGTCTCTTCATGCAAATCAGGGTTTTTCTCGAGCATTCCACTTATATCCATCTTGAGACCAAGTTCCCCCTGCAAGACATTTTCAAGAGAGGAAACTTCCCACTGCTCTTCAACACTTCCAGTTGGGATATAAGTACTTATAAGGTCATTGATTACATCCTCACGCATCGCTGCAATCGTGTCACCGACATCTGCAACCTCAAGCAATTCATTTCTCTGCTGATAGATAACCTTCCGCTGGTCATTCGCCACGTCATCGTATTCAAGCAATTGCTTACGGATATCAAAGTTCCTTCCTTCGACTTTTCTTTGAGCATTCTCAATTGCTCGCGTGACCCAAGGATGCTCAATGGCCTCACCCTCGGGCATTTTTAATCTTTCCATGATTGCTGCGACTCTGTCGGAAGCAAAGATTCTCAAAAGCTGGTCTTCCAAAGAGAGATAAAATCTGCTGGACCCAGGATCACCCTGGCGACCTGCTCGTCCTCTTAGCTGGTTGTCTACCCGTCGAGATTCATGACGTTCGGTGCCTATAATATGCAAGCCTCCAGCAGCCAGAACCGCATCATGACGTTTTTGCCACTCAGACTTAATCGCTGCGACCTTATTTTCCTTTTCCAAATCTGCAATCGATTCATCATTCCGTATTGATGAAATTTCAGACTCTGGGTTTCCTCCAAGGACAATATCGGTTCCTCGTCCAGCCATATTCGTAGCGATTGTAATCATTCCAGGACGCCCTGCCTGCTCAATGATATGTGCTTCTCGCTCATGCTGTTTTGCATTTAAAACTTGATGACTAAGTTTAGCTTTGGTAAGCAGGTTCGATATTAACTCCGAGTTCTCAATTGAAGTAGTTCCCACCAAGACTGGCTGCCCTCTTGTTTGACATTCCTTGATATCGTCAATGACAGCATTGTATTTTTCACTTGCGGTTCGATAGACCTTGTCCATATTGTCAATTCGTTGCATATTACGATGCGTAGGTACGACAACTGTTTCTAATCCATATATCTGATTGAACTCGTATGCCTCGGTATCAGCAGTTCCAGTCATACCTGAGAGTTTTTCATACATTCTGAAGTAATTTTGGAAAGTGATTGAGGCTAAAGTCTGATTTTCTTTCTGTATTGGAACGCCTTCCTTAGCTTCCACAGCCTGATGCAATCCATCTGACCAACGACGACCAGACATCATGCGTCCGGTGAACTCATCAACAATGACTATTTCGTTGTCTCGAACGACATAATGCTGATCTCGATGGAAAAGTGACTGCGCCCTTAGCGCTGCATACATGTGGTGGACGAGGGTAATGCTGCCTGCATCGTAAAGACTTGCACCCTGAGGAAGCAAGCCTGCCTGCTCAAGTAAAGTTTCCGCATTTTCATGTCCTTGTTCGGAGAGAATAACTTGCTGACCCTTTTCGTCAACCCAAAAATCACCCTCACCTTCTTCTTCTTTTTGACGTTTCAACTGTGCGGCAATTCCATTTATTTGCACATATAAATCGATACTGTCATCCGCCTGACCGGAAATGATAAGCGGGGTACGAGCCTCATCAATGAGAATGGAGTCAACTTCGTCTACAAGTGCGTAATTTAGTCCGCGCTGCACTCTTTCATCAGCTGTGAAGACCATATTGTCTCGCAAGTAATCAAATCCAAACTCATTGTTTGTCCCATAGGTGATATCTGCGGCATAGGCCTTTTGTTTTTCTTCGTGAGAAAGTTGAGACAAATTGATGCCAACCGTCAAACCTAAAAAGTTATAAAGTCTAGCCATCCATTCTGCGTCACGCTTGGCGAGGTAATCATTCACCGTTACGACATGGACGCCCTTACCTGTCAAGGCGTTTAAATAAGCAGGCAAAGTTGCAACCAGAGTTTTACCCTCACCCGTTCTCATTTCAGCAATCTTACCTGCATTAAGAACCATCCCGCCTATGAGTTGCACATCAAAGTGCCTCATTTCAAGAACGCGACGGCTGCCTTCCCGAACAACAGCAAAAGCTTCAGGCAATAATTTTTCAAGCGTTTCACCTGCTTTGTATCGCTCTTTGAATTCCCCGGTTTTCGCACTCAGTTGATCATCGCTGAGCGCAGCCATCGATGACTCGAGTGAATTGATTTTTTGTACTGCCTGTGCGTATTGCCTAACCAACCGGTCATTACGACTACCGAATACTTTTTTAAACAGCTTAGATAACATGAAAGGACACCAACTTTCCGCTTATGCGGAACCCTCTAGGTTGATTTGAAAAATAAATAAACTCTGTATGAAACACTTTCTAACTATTAATTTTATCTATTTCTAGATTTCGCAAATATTTACGTGGATCCAAAGCTTCGCCATTAAGTCGCACTTCAAAATGCAAATGAGCGCCAGTTGACCTCCCTGTGCTTCCCACTAAGGCAATCTTCTGGCCTCTTACCACTCGGTCACCCTCTTTAACGAGAAGCTCAGAGGCATGAGCGTACCTTGTCTCTATGCCTGACCCATGATAAATCTTTATGATTTTACCATAATCCGGCGTTTGTTCCGCAGACGTTACAATTCCATCTGCAGAAGCGTATATAGGCGTGCCTACGTCAGCAGTGAAATCCAGTCCTTCGTGAAATGCGGTTCTTCCTGTAAAGGGATCCACTCGCCAACCATAACTCGAGGAGTTATAGGCTCCATTGACAGGGTAGCCTGTCGGCAATTCATTTTTCTGTGTTCGCTGTTGCAGCAGTATGGCTTCAATTGCACTTAACTTGTCTGTGCGATTATCGATTTGAGATACAAGATTGGTAATGTTAGTTTGTAATTCCTTCTCGGTTGTCTGATGAGAAAGAATCTCGGGCCCGCCCCTCCCGGGCACCTTATCCAATTCAAGATCCTTATCCTTCAGGCCTGCAAGTTTCGACAGCCGGTCACTTAATGCGTCTAAACGCATCACACGGGCCTGTATTTCTCCCAATTGCAAGGCCAAAGCATCGAGATGTGCCTCCGGATTGTGCAATCTAAAATACAACTTGCTAGGCATCACCGAATTGATTGCCCCTTGACCTGAGCTGGGTAATAAAAAAGCCATCGTCATCGTTACTGTCAGGAGCACCAAGATCAAAGCAAATGCTATAATGTGCCATATCGTAAGAACTTTAGGTCTAGCTAAGGTATTAGCAACCAAAATGATATTCATAACCCTCCTTTTTACGAGAGCATAGATATGGAACACATTAAATCATTGTTTCGAAATAATGCTGAAATATCTGCTCTTGTTAGTCAAGCTGGCAAAGTGTCTGCCATGCAAAAAATCTGGTGTGAAATCGCACCACAACCTCTAAATAGACACTCTCAAGCCGGTTCGATCAAACACAAACGGTTGACCGTTTATGCTGAGAACGGCCCCATAGCCGCCAAAATTAAACTTTTATCCCCTAATTTGTTGACTCAGTTGCAAAAGAAAGGGTTTGAAGTTACTTCAATTCGTGTAGAAGTGCAAGTGCAAGTGCAATCTAACTCAATAAAATCCAACCTGCCCCCAAGAAAACTATCGAAAGAGGCTTCTTCACTAGTGTTTGCACTAGCCGACCAATTGTCAGGAACGGAATTGGGCAATGCATTAAAAAGACTTTCAGGTCGAGTTGAAATATAGCCCCCTACCATCTTAAAACGCCCTATCCAGACCATTTAAAATTCGATCAAGATACCTTGATGCCACGTTATTCAGTGTGGCAACCGGTCAACATCTATTCTGATGCAAGTGGCAGATTAAAGATCTTTACCATCATGTAATAAGTAGCTATTTTACAGCTGCCATGCCATCAATATGGATCTGCACGCCGAATCAGATATTGGCATTGCCGCTTCCACAGTGAGAATCACAGGATTTTTGCTAGCCGCAAATAAAAAAACCCGCCAGTCATATGATTGGCGGGTTAGTGGATCTACTATCTACAAGATTGGGATGATCAACAGGGCAACGATATTGATAATTTTAATCAAAGGGTTTACAGCCGGGCCAGCCGTGTCCTTATATGGATCACCAACTGTATCTCCCGTTACTGCCGCCTTGTGTGCTTCCGAACCCTTACCACCGAAATGTCCATCTTCGATATATTTTTTGGCATTGTCCCAGGCTCCTCCACCGGTTGTCATGGAAATGGCAACGAATAAACCGGTTACAATTGTACCAATAAGCATGCCACCCAAGGCCTGTGCTCCCAGTAACCATCCAACCAGAATAGGTGCAAGAACTGGCAACATGGAAGGCACGATCATTTCCTTAATTGCAGCTTTTGTAAGCATATCGACAGCTAAAGAGTAATCAGGTTTTGATGTGCCTTCCATAATTCCAGGAATTTCCTTGAATTGTCGACGCACCTCAACAACGACAGATGCTGCTGCTCGACCAACGGCTTCCATCGCCATTGCCCCAAAGAGGTAAGGAATCATGCCTCCGATAAAGAGGCCAATAATCACCATATGATTTGAAAGGTCAAACGTAGTTTCACCACCGCTATGCTCAACCAGCTTATGAGTAAAATCAGCAAAAAGCACCAAAGCAGCCAAACCAGCAGAACCTATCGCATAACCCTTTGTAACTGCTTTCGTAGTGTTACCCACGGCATCAAGAGGGTCGGTGATGTTTCGGATTTCTGGGGGAAGTTGGGCCATTTCTGCTATGCCACCGGCATTATCAGTAATTGGGCCATAAGCATCAAGCGCAACAATGATTCCAGCCATAGACAACATGGCGGTCGCAGCCACTGCAATTCCATAAAGACCAGCAAGGGCGTGCGCACCCAGTATGCCTAAACAAATAACAAGAACGGGAGCTGCCGTTGATTTCATTGAAATACCTAATCCGGCAATCATGTTTGTAGCGTGACCTGTGGTGCAAGATTGGGCAATATGGCGAACCGGCCCGTATTCAGTTGCTGTGTAGTACTCGGTGATCACAACCATTGCCGCCGTTACTCCCAGACCAATCAGTGAAGCAAGGAATATATTCATGGCAGAAACGGCATTGCCATCAATGATCACATCCCCCATCATGCTTTTGGTAACAAAATAAAATGCAATCGCTGATAAAAATCCAGCCACTGCCAAACCGCGGTATAAGGCATTCATGATTTTTCCACCTTCACGCGATTTGACAAAATAAGTACTTATAATAGAAGCAATGATCGACACTCCGCCAAGAACGAGCGGGTATGTCATCGCCTGGAAAGACCCAGGCATCAATAAGGCTCCCAGCAGCATGGTTGCAATGATTGTTACCGCATAAGTTTCAAATAAGTCAGCTGCCATCCCTGCGCAGTCTCCAACGTTATCGCCGACGTTATCCGCAATCACAGCTGGATTCCTTGGGTCATCCTCGGGAATCCCAGCCTCAACCTTACCTACAAGATCGGCTCCGACGTCCGCCCCTTTTGTGAAGATTCCACCACCCAATCGTGCAAAAATTGAGATTAAAGAACTTCCGAAAGCAAAACCCACCAATGGTGAAGTATTGATTGGGGCGCCATTCGGTGTGATCGAGACCAAATAGGCAAAATACCCAGCAACCCCCAAAAGTCCCAAACCTACTACCAACATGCCTGTAATTGCGCCTCCTCTGAATGCAACTTGCAAGGCAGCATTAATGCCTCCATAGGCTGCCTGAGCAGTTCTTAGGTTCGATCGAACTGAAATATTCATCCCGATGTAGCCTGCAGCCCCTGATAAAATGGCACCTATCGCAAAACCAACTGCAGTAAGGCTATTCAAACCAAAAAAGATAGCAATGAACAAAATCACCCCGACTACACCTATCGTCGTATATTGACGATTCAAATAGGCCGAAGCGCCCTCTTGAATCGCAGCGGCAATCTCTCGCATTCGATCGTTACCCGTTGGTTGGGCTAGCACCCATTTAATTGTAATTCCACCATAAACCAGCGCTATTGCAGCGCAAGCCAGCGCAAAAATAAGACTTTGTGACATCAGATCTCTCCCATACTTTGTTTTTATGATTAGGCTTCGTTATCCATCAGTACCTGTAACTCAGCAACATTTGAAGCAAATGCCATGCAAAAACCAATTTGGAACAAACTGCAAACAAAATGAAACTAACAACCAATTACTTTTAACGACTAGGAATGAAGCTTAACGCAAATCAAGCTATAACGAAAGACATAAGAATGCAGTATCCGTTCCAAAAAAAATGCCGCTTTAAAGCGGCATTTTTAGAGTTACTTGGTTTAGATCTAAATGGAGGTGCATTTTGAAACAAACCAACTCGAATTCATTTAGAAAGCCGGTTTATCATCACTTTCAGCGTACCGCCTCACACCTGACACGATCTCTTCTTTAGCATCATCGATTCCCAACCAGCCATCGATTTTTACCCATTTCCCGACATCCAGATCCTTATAATGCTCAAAAAAGTGAGAGATCATCTTTAAGCGCCATGCTGATACGTCTTCATACGTTTTAAAATGCGAGTAAAGTCCGCAGACCTTGTCTATCGGGACTGCCAGCACCTTGGCATCGGGCCCAGCCTCATCGGTCATCTTCAACATTCCTAAAGGACGACAGCGCACTACAACCCCAGGGATAAGTGGTACAGGAGTAATCACCAGGACGTCGACAGGATCGCCATCTTCGGATAGGGTATGGGGAATGTATCCATAATTACATGGATATTGCATGGCAGTTCCCATGAATCGATCGACGAAAATAGCCCCGCTCTCTTTATCAACTTCATATTTAACAGGATCCCCTTGCATTGGAATTTCAACAACGACATTAAAGTCGTTTGGAAGGTCATTGCCACTAGGCACATTCATTAAAGCCACAATATTTCCTTATATCAGATTACAAAAAAAGTTAAATTACTACAGATTTGCTACAGAATTATGCAAGTTTTTCAAAAAGCCTGGTTTCAGCATTAAAAACTGACATGGCCCCACTTTCAATATCAAAATACCACCCATGCAATGTCAATTCGCCTTTATCAAGCCGATTCTTAATAAAGGGAAATGTTGCAAGATTCTCCAAAGAGACTACGATGCCAGCCAACTCGCAGGCGCACGCAAGCTCTTCCGGCAAGGCCTTAGGATACTCTTTAACGACCCGCACATGGGCACGATGCGCTATACTGACCCATGGCTTGATGAACTCACCATCGATTCCCTCCGGCACGCCTTCGGCAAGGGCTTTAATACCGCCACACTGTCGATGACCCATCACAATTATATTTTCCACATTGAGGCCACAAACGCCGAACTCCAGAGCAGCACTGACCCCATGGTAACCACCCCCTTTTTCATAGGGTGGAACCAAATTAGCAACATTTCTCACTACGAACAGATCACCTGGTTTGGCATCCATGACAATTGCAGGATCCACTCGAGAATCGGAACAGGCAATCACCATCGTGCTGGGGGTTTGCCTCTGACTCAATACACCAAATAGAGGTTGGTCGCCGACAAAATAATTCTCGTGAAATCGGCGATACCCATCTAATAGTTGTTTAATTTTACTCATTCAAAACTTTCTGTTCTCAAAAACCACAGCATACAAAAATGCCGTCATGCACTTTGATCAGTACTATAGAAGCTGGCTTGGGCATTTCAAGATAACCAGACCATTAAACGTGAATCAATCTTTCAATTCGGAACCTGTTAGACGTTGATATGCCTCGTGATATTTTTCACTCGTTTTCAATGCAACATCAGGGGGAAGTAAAGGACCTGGTTTAACCTTGTTCCAACCAGAACCTTCCAACCAATCTCGCACATACTGCTTGTCGAAACTTGGCGGGGTTTTACCAACTGCATATTGATCTGCAGGCCAAAACCTTGAAGAGTCGGGAGTAAGAACTTCATCAATCAAATACAGAACACCTTCTTTATCCAATCCGAATTCGAATTTTGTATCTGCTATGATGATGCCTCTCTCAAGGGCGTACTTTGAAGCCTCTTCATAGAGTCTCAGACTTACTTCTGAAACTTGTTCGGTCAGTTTCTTTCCTAATAAAGCCTCACAATTTTCGAGGGTAATATTTTCATCATGATCACCTACCGCCGCTTTACTGGAAGGTGTGAAGATCGGCTCAGGCAGTTTGGACGCTTCTTGCAATCCCTTAGGAAGGACGATACCGCATACTTTACCGGTTGACTTATATTCCTTCCATCCACTACCTGCCAAATAACCACGAACTATTGCCTCTATCGGAAGGGGTTTCAATTTCTTCACTACCAATGCCCGCGCACCAAGCTGCTCCCTTTCGGAAACATTTGTTATGATTGATTCAGGATCTATCCCTGTAAGGTGATTCGGAACGATATGCTTTAATTTATCAAACCAGAAATTGGCTATCTTGGTTAGAATGGCACCCTTATCCTGAATAGGGGTTGGCAGCACCACATCGAAAGCTGATAGACGATCCGTTGTAATCAATAGCATCTTCTCAGAATCGATATCGTAGATATCGCGGACCTTACCCCTGTGTATTAAAGGAAGGCTTGTTATACTGGATTCAGTTAATGTTTTTGACAAAATGGCGAGTCCTAAAATCAAATTGCGTTAAATGCTTCTTTTCTATTATACCTTATAAAAAATCGAGCCAAAAAACAGTCTAGTTATCCCGCGTCTAAAATGTATATTAAATTTTATAGGTATGTTCCCCTACACGAACTATTTTTAGCGTGTTCGTACTCCCAGCCAAGCCGATCGGCTCCCCTATTGTTAATAAAATCAAATCCCCTTTATTTACAGCGCCTCTTCGAAGCAGCTCGTTTTCTGCATATGCCAGTATGTGGTCTCTATCGTTTGTTTTGTCGTCCATGCGACAAGGATAAACTCCTCGATACAGTGTGACTTTTCTCCTGGTGCGCTGTTCGGGAGATAAGGCGTAGATTGGCACATTGGTCTCGGCTCTTGACATCCAAAGGACCGAAGCACCTGATTGAGTGATTGCAGCAAGCGCCTTCACTTTCAAATGGTTGGCTGTGTAGACTGCTGCCATCGCTATCGATTCATCAATATGCTCAAACTCATCATCAACCCTCTGCCTTAGGAAATGCCCACTGTATTCCTTCTCCGCCTCTAAACATATCCGATGCATCGCCATCACAGTTTCAAGGGGGTATTTACCTGAAGCAGTCTCTGCGGACAGCATTACCGCGTCTGTTCCATCAATAACGGCGTTAGCGACATCTGAAACCTCAGCTCGGGTAGGAATGGGATTGTTGATCATCGACTCCATCATTTGGGTGGCAGTAATCACGACTTTGTTCATGGTTCTTGCCATACGTATCATTTTCTTCTGAAGCCCTGGAACAACAGCATCGCCCACTTCGACTCCAAGATCCCCTCTGGCAACCATAATCACATCAGCAGCTTCAATGATTTCTTTAAGCACGGGAATCGCTTCAGCTCTTTCAATTTTAGCAACAATACTAGCGTGGCCTCCGCTAGCCATGACAAGCTCACGGGCCAATTCAACATCCTTTGCTGACCGAGGAAATGAAATGGCAACATAATCAGCACCCAGTTGCACGGCAGTCTTGATATCTTCCCGATCTTTTTCAGTTAGGGCTTCAGCTGCCAATCCGCCACCTAGTCGATTTATCCCCTTATTGTTAGACAAAACACCACCTGTCGTGACCGTGCAGAAAATCTGTTGTTTCCTGATTGAATCCACTTTCATCACAATCCGACCATCATCAAGAAGCAAGACGGTTTCCTTGCCTACTTCCTGAGGCAATGTCCTATAATCCAAACCAACCCGCTCCTGATTTCCTAAAGCACAACCTGCATCCAATATAAACTTGTCTCCCTGATTCAGAGTAACGCTTCCATTTTCAAATTTGCCTATTCTGATTTTGGGTCCCTGAAGGTCACATAAAATGCCAATAGACTTATGACGGGCGATTGATATGCTGCGTATCATCTTCGCCCGTTGAATGTGCTCTTGGGCAGTACCATGAGAAAAGTTTAACCTCACAACGTCGACACCCGCTTCTATTAGACGAGCAAGCATCTCCTGGCTAGTTGTAGACGGGCCTAGAGTTGCCACTATTTTGGTTTTCCGTATACTCAAGATTGCTCCAAGAAAAATAAAAAAAGGGGCTACCTAAAGCCCCTGTGATACGAATCAATGGCAATAACAAAGAACTTAGCTTGTTTGATTCGCACGTTGTTCCAAAATATCCACTGCCGGTAGTTTCTTGCCTTCCAAGAACTCCAGGAAGGCACCCCCAGCCGTCGAGATGTATGAGACTTGGTCATAGATCCCATATTTCTGTATGGCTGCAATGGTGTCTCCACCACCTGCGAGCGTAAACGCTTTTGTTTGTGCGATTGCCATGGCAATTGTTCGGGTGCCGGTACCAAATTGATCAAATTCGAAAACTCCCAATGGTCCATTCCAAACGACCGTGCCTGCCTTCATGATAATCTCTTCCAGTATCTCAGCCGATTTCGGACCAATATCGAAAATCATGTCATCAAACTCAACGTCATCCGTATGCCTTTGAATTGCTGGCTCGTCAGAAGCAAAATGCTTACCTACCACCAAATCAACTGGAATCGGCACCGCCGCTCCACGCTTTGACATTTTCTCAATCAAATTTTTGGCGACTGGGATTAAATCATCCTCACAGAGCGAATGCCCTATTTCGTGTCCAGTAGCCTTGAGGAACGTATTGGCAATCCCTCCACCAACAACAAGCTGATCAACTTTTTCTGATAGGCTTTCTAATACTGTTAACTTGGTTGAAACTTTGGATCCCCCAACTATTGCAACCATTGGGCGAGCCGGATTCAACAATGCATGGGTCAACGCTTCCAGTTCCTCTGTCAATAGAATGCCTGCACACGCGATTGGTGCAAATTTTGCAATCCCGTAAGTTGATGCCTCAGCCCGGTGCGCCGTTCCAAATGCATCCATAACGAATACATCGCATAACTTGGCATATTTCTGTGAGGTTTCATCTAGATTCTTTTTCTCGCCTTTGTTAAAACGGCAATTTTCCAACAACACCAATTCACCGTCGGATAGATCAAAGTCCCCATCAATCCAATCCTTGACTAAACGAACCGGTTTACCTAATTTCGCAGAAAGGACCTGACCCACAGGATACAAAGAGTTTTCCTCTGAATAGATTCCTTCCTCAGGGCGACCCAAATGAGAAGTCACCATAACCTTGGCACCTGCATTCATAGCAAATTCAATCGTGGGGATAGAAGCCACAATCCGCGCGTCAGAAGTAACCTTGCCCTCGGCAACTGGAACGTTTAAATCGCATCTAATGAATACCCGCTTACCTTTTAAATCTAAATCGGTCATTTTTAAGATAGTCATTGGAGATCCTTATGCAATATGGCGCACCAAGCGCATGAGGTTACAAGTATATCCGTATTCATTATCATACCAAGCCACTACTTTGACAAACGTTGGATCAAGCTGAATGCCAGCATCGGCATCGAACACAGACGGACAGGATTCCCCTCTGAAATCTGTAGAAACGACTTTTTCATTGGTAAAGCCAAGCACTCCTTTCAGAGGACCTGACTCTGATGCGGCTTTCATCGTGGCCACTATTTGATCATAACTGGTTGGTGTATTCAGTTCACAAGTCAAATCGACTACCGAAACATCTGAAGTAGGGATTCGGAAGGCCATTCCTGTTAGCTTTTTATTCAAATCGGGAATGACCTTACCAACTGCTTTTGCAGCCCCTGTTGAGGAAGGGATGATATTTTCCAAAATCCCTCTTCCACCTCGCCAATCTTTGTTTGATGGCCCATCGACCGTCTTCTGGGTCGCCGTGGCAGCATGCACTGTAGTCATTAACCCACGCTTGATTCCAAAGTTATCATTTAAAACTTTTGCGATTGGCGCAAGTCCGTTCGTCGTGCAAGAGGCAGCGGACACTATCGCTTCCCCCTTGTATGTTTCATGGTTCACCCCATAAACAAACATAGGTGTATCGTCCTTGGAAGGTGCAGACTGGACTACTTTCTTTGCCCCGGCCTGAATATGTTTCTGACACGTTTCTTCGGTTAGAAAAAAACCCGTGCATTCCACTACGACATCGACCCCCACTTCGTCCCATTTCAGATTAACAGGGTCCTTCTCAGCAGTAAGCCTTATTTTTTTCTCATTGACGATGAGATTATTTCCTTCGAAAGCAACATCTCCATTGAATCTTCCGTGAACAGAGTCATATTTCAACATATAGGCCAAATATTCCGGCTCCAGTAAATCATTGATAGCCACCACTTCAATATCAGTAAAATCCAATACTGCTGCTCGCAATACCATCCGGCCAATACGACCAAATCCATTAATTGCAATTCGAATAGTCATTTATTTTTCCTATAATGTTAATTACCATATGTAAGCAAATTTAATGCTAACACAACATATCATCCTGCTTTTTTATAAACCATTAAAATATTTTTAATGCTAAGTTAAGTAAATCTAATAGACAAATAAAAAGAGCCTCATGTTGAGACTCTTTTTATTTCATGCAACCACCGGAAAGTTTTTCTTAGAGAACTGATTTCACAGTTTTAACAACATTATCAACTGTGAATCCGAAATGCTTCATCAGCACTCCGCCAGGAGCAGACTCGCCAAATGTATCAATGCCAACTACCGCGCCCTCAAGTCCTACGTATTTACGCCAGAAATCAGGATGTGCTGCTTCAACGGCAACACGCTTGACACCAGGAGTCAGCACACTGTCTCTGTAAGCCGCGTCCTGACGGTCAAATACATTAGTAGACGGCATGGAAACCACTCTTACCTTGGTTCCAGCAGCATTGAGCTCGGAAGCTGCTTTAACCGCAAGATCCAACTCTGAACCATTCGCAATGATGATAACGTCAGCCTTACCCGCTACGTCAGAGAATACATAACCTCCCTTTTTAATCAGATCGAACTGTGAAGGATCATGTTTGATACCTGCAACATTCTGGCGGCTTAATACCAAGCTCGAAGGACCGTCTTTACGTTCAACGGCCGACACCCAGGCAACAGCTGTCTCCGTAGAACTGCCTGGACGCCAAACATCCATGCGCGGTATGTAGCGCAGACCTGCCGTATTTTCAACTGGCTGATGCGTCGGGCCATCTTCACCCTGACCAATAGAATCGTGCGTCAACACAGCAATAGTACGCTGCTTCATCAATGCAGCCATGCGCAAAGCACTTTTTGCGTAATCAGAGAACATATGGAAAGTGCCTCCGAACGGCAACAGTCCTCCATGAAGTGCCATACCGTTCATTATTGCGAACATCCCGAACTCTCGAACGCCATAGGATATGTAGTTGCCAGGTTTCTTAGCATCCACATGAGTGAAACTGCTGCAGCTTGTAAGATTTGAACCCGTCAAGTCGGCCGATCCGCCCAAGAACTCAGGGAGTACAATCGCTAAGGCTGAAATTGCATTTTGCGAAGCTTTGCGTGTCGCAATCCCTTCAGCTTTTTCATTTGTAGCTGCGATCAATGCATTCGTAGCCTCCTTCCAGTTCTTAGGAAGGTCACCTGCCATGCGACGCTTGAATTCTGAGGCTTCTTCAGGAAAGGCCTTGGCATAGGCTTCGAATTTTGCGTTCCATTCACTCTCTAATTTATCACCTTTTTCTTTACAATCCCATCCAGCATAGACATCTGCAGGAATCTCAAAAGGTGGATGATTCCATCCAATGGCCGCACGGGTTACTGCAACCTCAGCCTCCCCTAACGCAGAACCGTGACAGTCGTGACTGCCTGCCTTGTTTGGCGATCCTTTTCCGATAATTGTTTTGCAGCAGATCAAAGTAGGCTTGTCAGTTACTTTCTTTGCCGCTTCAACGGCTGCATTGACAGCCTCGGAATCATGACCATCTACATTTGCAATAACATGCCATCCGTATGCTTCAAAGCGTTTAGCGGTATCGTCTGTATACCAACCTTCAATGTGACCATCAATAGAGATGCCGTTATCATCCCAGAAAGCAATCAACTTGCCTAAGCCCCAAGTCCCTGCTAAAGCGCAGGCTTCATGAGATACGCCTTCCATCATGCAGCCGTCACCTAAGAAGCAGTAAGTATAGTGATCGACTATATTGTGTCCAGGCTTGTTAAATTGGTCTGCCAGCAGTTTTTCAGCCATGGCGAAGCCAACTGCATTCGTAATACCTTGACCCAATGGTCCCGTTGTTGTTTCAACGCCTGGGGCATAACCATATTCAGGATGTCCCGCACATTTTGAATGAAGCTGACGGAATGTCTTCAGTTCATCCATGGGTAAATCATAGCCGGTCAAATGAAGCAAAGCGTAAATCAACATAGATCCGTGGCCATTCGAGAGAATGAAACGGTCACGATCGGCCCATTGAGGATTCTTTGGATTATGGCGTAGATGATGATTCCAAACCACTTCTGCTATTTCAGCCATCCCCATAGGTGCACCTGGGTGGCCAGAGTTTGCCTTTTGCACTGCATCCATTGCTAACGCACGGATGGCATTGCATAAGTCTGTACGAGTTGCCATTTCAATTCTCCCTGTCTATAAAAACGATATGTCGCATTCTTACAAAATCTGTAAGAAGGATCTCAATAAATTATTCTGAATGCCTAAAAATAACTGAGTAAATCTTGAAAATGCATTCTTAAAACATCTTACCCGTTACGAGTATTTAGATTTGAATTATTGCTTAGTTGGGGGATTTGAGCAATACCAGAACTTAATCAATAAGTAAGATTTCTAGAATTTCATCAAAAAACCTCTAATTGACATAGCCTGCGTGATAAACATTCGAGATCAGCAATTCAAGACTTATCGGAGCATTAAAGCCAGGGACGGAAAAACAGATCAGCTTGACAAGCAAGTGAACACGATCCATTTGATGGATTGGGGAGCCAAATCTGGATTGGAGACTAACCCAAATTAAAAGAACTCAATCTCTCCGATGTTTTTCTTTTCTTCCAATTCGCCTGACTCGATGAGTTTCTCATGACCAATTACAAGGTTTCTTCCGTGATTCTTTGCATAATAAAGCGCAACATCTGCACGATCGATCAAATTTGCCGATACATCATTATCCGTTAACTTGGTATAGCCTGCACTGATGGTAACTTGTCCAACTTGAGGAAATGTGTAATTCGATACTTTCTCTCTGAACCGATCCAATACTAGAAAAATATCCTCGTCATTTGGACATTCAAACAACCCAACAAACTCCTCACCACCAAACCTAAAAAGATAATCCTGACTTCTAAAATTGTTTGTCATCAACTGAGAAAATAACAAAAGGACCTCATCGCCTATCAAATGACCGAACTGATCGTTGACCTTCTTAAAATGATCGATATCAAATATTGCCAAATAATGGAATGACTGATTTTCATTTTCACTTTCTCGATCGACTGAATGAAGTGAGGAAAGTATCTTATTGATTTTAATTTCAAAAGTTTTTCTGTTTAATAAACCTGTAAGGGTATCTCTCTCATTCTCATGAATAAGCGCAACGAAGTTTTGGTAAATTTTTAATAATTTTTCCGTAATGGAATGAAAATCCACACCATCATCTGGCTCGAGTATAGCCATCACCGCAATGGTCTGATTTTTTCCTCCTTTAATCGGATACAAGAGGACAGATTCGTATTTCTCAGCTTTGTTTCTGAAGGAATGAGGCTCCCCCGATTGCATGCAGGTCGAAAGTGCATGTTTCAGATCATCGGTGATCTGATCTCTCGAAATATCGCCATTTAATAACGTAGAGCTGAAATCCGTGTTATCAAGATTGATCGATCGGTATATGACAACTGCACCTGGAGCGACAAGATCGAACAAGGTTTGGGCGAGGGATATCTCTAGTGTATTGCTATCACGCTGACTAGTCAGTTCTATAAGTCTGGATAATATTTCCTGTGTATTAATTGTTGTCAATTAATCAGTTCCATTTTGAATTTAAATAATCTTAACCCATTTAATTTTATTGGTTTTTTAGATTAGGACTATAAAAACTTTCCATTTCATCTATTTAAAAATGAAGCATGAACTATTCTTTCCATTTGATGGAGCATCCAATCGATGCGATTTGGCTTTGAGGACCCTGTCCTGTTTCAGCGATATGCTTCATTGCATTGAACAAATCTCGCGTTTGATTCAAAGACGCCTCTTTCCGTGAGTCATCAAATCGTCCACGGTATTGCAATTCCATATTCCCATTAAATCCAAAAAAATCAGGTGTGCAAACAGCACCGTAAGCTCTTGCAACCGATTGCGTTTCATCAATGACATATGGAAAAGTAAATCCAAACTCACTGGAAACCTCTTTCATTTTCTCCAAATTATCCTCTGGAAAAGCCAAGACATCATTCGATTGAATAGCAATTGCATTGACGCCATATGCCCTCAATTCCTTTATATCTGCTACCAGCCGCGGCCGAATCGCTTTGACATAAGGGCAATGGTTGCAAATAAACATAATCAGCGTGGCCTTTTTGCCGCGAGCCGATTCTAAATTCCAGACATGGCCATCAAAGTCTGGCAAATTAAAATCTGGGGCTTTCCAGCCAAAATCGCAAACAGGAGGATTAAGACTTACCATTTTTATCTCGCCTTCAATTAGAATTAACCCCGTAATTTTAACACTTTGGCTTTAACAATCATGAAAAATCCACGTTTTTACTGCACCCCTAAAACATCAGACAAACTTGCACTTGGTGCAACTGTCAGGCTTTCTGAAAATGCCGCGATTCATGCCACAAGGGTTCTAAGACTAAAAATTGGTGATGAACTGGTGTTGTTCAATGGTGATGGACAAGATTACCTTGCTGAACTGACCTTCATCAAAAAAGACGAGGCCCAAGCGAAAGTAAAAGCAGTACAAGCTGTCAATAACGAATCCCCTTTAAAAATCACATTGGCACAAGCCATATCCAGTGGCGACAGAATGGACTTTACAATTCAGAAAGCTGTAGAAATGGGGGTCTCTCACATACAACCCATTTCAAGTCAAAGAAGCATGGTTAAACTATCGGGAGAACGAGCTGAACGAAGGGTTGAACATTGGCAGAATGTCATTATTTCGGCTTGTGAGCAATCTGGAAGAGCCACCGTTCCAACGATAGAAAGCCCATTGTCTCTGGCCAACTGGCTAAGCAAGCCTTCTGCCTTCAGTACCTGCATCACCTTGTCACCTAATGCTGCCGACACCCTGCATAGCTTACCGCCACCTAATGGTGAGATATGCCTGCTAATTGGGGCAGAAGGAGGACTAACCGAAGACGAGATAAGCATCGCCAACATCAGAGGCTTTGTTCCAGTGCGATTGGGCAATCGGGTTCTAAGGACGGAAACAGCCCCACTTGCAGCCATAGCGGCTATGCAGACACTTTGGGGCGATTTTTGCAATTAACTTGCATAACTAGCGCACATAATATTTGCAAATAACGCATTTTTATGTATAATATTTGCAAATTTAGCAAATTATGGTGAATCATGTCTATTGGGAATTCAATAAGAATAAGAAGAAAATACCTTAACGTCACGCTTCAAACCCTAGCCAAGCAAGTGGGAACCGATAGCGGCAACTTATCCCGAATAGAAAGGGGATCGCAGGGAATCAATGAAAACCTTTTAAGAAAGATCTGCTCTGCCCTCGAGTGTACCCCCGCTTCCCTTTATGCGCTCTCGGAATCGTCCAATCCCAATCTTCTTGCACCGCCTGTCAATTCACAATTCAAACCCCATGAATTTGTTAGCTGGTTTCGATCCGTTGCCCCCTACATCCATGCCTTTGGAGGTCGGACCTTTGTGATAGCCTTTGGAGGCGAAGTCGTCAACGATGGTCAATTTGTAGCCATGTCCCACGATCTAAATCTTTTGGCAAGCTTGGAAGTTCGTCTGGTATTGGTGCATGGGTCAAGGCCACAAATAGAATCGAGGCTAAAGCGAATCAAACTCGAACCCAAATACGTTGGTGGATTAAGGGTGACTGATGACGAGGCGATGGAAGCAGTCAAGGAAGCCAATGGAGCCATTCGTGTTGAGATTGAAGCATTGCTCTCAATGGGGCTAATAAATTCCCCCATGGCAGGTTCGGACATACGTGTGGCAAGCGGCAACTTTGTCACCGCCAAACCATTAGGCGTTATGGAAGGTGTCGACTTGATGCACACAGGGGAAGTTCGTAAAATCGATGCCATTGGGATTCAAAAACGCCTTGATGATGGAGAAATGGTTTTACTCTCACCTCTCGGATACTCACCCACAGGTGAGGCTTTTAATTTAAGCCTTGAAGACGTAGCAGTCAGCACGGCGATTGCTTTGGATGCCGACAAATTATTATTCCTGATGGATTCCGACGGGGTTCATAATGTACGCGGCGAGTTACTTCGAGAGATGACTGCTCATAAGGCAGAAAATCTCCTTGCTCACGCAAAAACAAAGGGTGCCAAGGGAATAACCGAGGACGAAAGCTATTTTTTACCCGCGGCTATACGAGCATGCAAACACGGCGTGGCGCGCACGCATCTGATATGCCGGCATAAAGACGGTTCGATACTTCAAGAGCTTTTTACCCACGAAGGAATCGGAACAATGATCACCGAAGAACCTTTAGAAACCATGCGACAGGCTGAAATTGATGATGTGGGAGCCTTGCTGAAATTGATAGAACCCCTGGAGGCAGAAGGCTATTTGGTTAGAAGAGGCCGCGAACAGCTCGAAATGGAAATCAATCACTTCTACCTTATGGAACACGATGGGAGAGTAATTGGCTGTGCTGCACTCTACCCATTCAACCATGAGAGAACTGCGGAATTTGCGTGTTTAGCAATTCATCCCAATTACCGTGGAAAGGGAAGAGGGGACAGACTATTTAATTTTTGTGAGAACCAGGCCAGGAGTCTGGGATTCAAATCCATATTTTGCTTGACTACTCGTACCGAACACTGGTTCCTAGAGAGAGGATTCGTAGAAAAAGATGTGAACGCACTCCCTCATGAAAAGAAAAAACTTTATAACCTTCAAAGACGTTCAAAAGTCTTTGTAAAGGACATTCTAGTTGCACCATAAGTTTTTCAATGCTTGGATTTGGTGCATACAGTCATCCATCTATTTGGTTACTAAAGCGATTCTTTCTCTATTTTCCTCAATAACATTGATTACTTCATGGTAATTAAATTGGGGCTTGAATCAATGGCATGAGTGTTGCTAGTTTTAAAACGTGTCCAACAACTTTTATTTTTCTCAATGCCATTGGTACTGAATCATACAAAAGATCTCATAGAAGCAACTCATAAAATGTCTGTTCCTTCAAGATACATGGGGTTATGGAAAAGGCTGTTACTGGAAAAGAAAGACGTGAACGACAACCATTCTCTGGTTCTTTGGTTGCAAACCCACAGGCATCACATTGAATTGATCATACCGAGCGGAAGGCCTGATTTCTCAAGCCACGAGTCTTTGGAGGATTGCTCGTTCGAAGAATTATACTGGCTAGCCTCACAGCAAGGATTTTCGGGTAAAACCTACGTGTATTCCGATATTTGCAACTGGCAAAGGGAATTGGATTATCAAACTGGCAATGGTGACCTTTACAAAGCAAAAATGGCGTTTGATGGTAACAACACCCTTCTTGAAACAGGGATCGACTCTGTTTATCTCGCTATTTGGAAAAAACTTGATGAAAGTGAGAATCGCTTTGAGACCCATACGATCGATGCGCTCGATCGTCATCAGAATTGGACACCAGCCTATTTGCTTCAGGCAGCTAATCATGTTGCATTAGTAAGGCCAAGAAGCACGAGCATTCCTGCCTCCTCATCAATAGTACAAGCCATCAAAGATTTCGATCCCAATCGTGAAACGTTAATGAACTGGATGGACTTTGAAATTTCTTTTGGCACATTATTTGATCATGAATTTTGGAGGATAGACCACTCGACCCTGCCTTGGAAGGAAGGTCAGATAATGAAAATCCCCGACATGCAATTCTGAGTTTTCCACTTACATTCAAAAATTTAGGTTCATTTCGCAGGCGAATAGCCTAGGACAATCCAACGGTATGGCCATCATCACCAATATCGATTGTGCATGCACTCGGATTCTTTGGAAGACCAGGCATAGTCAGGATATCATCGCAAATCATTACTATGAATTCTGCACCTGCACATAATCGAACTTCCCTTATCGTGACCATGTGATTTTTGGGTGCCCCACGTAATGAGGCATCCGTGGAAAAAGAATACTGGGTTTTAGCAACGCAAATTGGGAAATTTCCAAACCCTGATGACTGCAGTTTTTCAATCTCGGACCTAATAATTCTCGAAGCTGAGATTCCCTTCGCACCATAGATTCTAACTGCAATCTTGCGCATCTTTTCCCATAATGAATCAGAGTCTTTATAGGCCATTCTGAGCTTTGGTTTTTTGTTCTCGCCTAATTGAACAACGGCATTTGCGAGCTCAATTGCTCCAGTTCCTCCTTCTGACCAATGGTTAGCCACAATGGCTTTCAGACCCAGCGCTTCAACGTGGTTTTGAACAAGCTTAATTTCGATTTCATCGTCGGTTCCAAATCTGTTTATAGCAATGACACAAGGAAGATTAAAATGCTTCGTTATGTTTTGAATATGTCTATCAAGATTAGCCAAGCCCTGAGTCAATCGCTCAGTATCGACACTTGAACAATCTTTTACCGCTAGACCTCCATGATATTTGAGTGCTCGAACAGTCGCGACAAGTACGCATACACTCGGTCTTAATCCGGATTTCCTGCATTTAATATCAATGAATTTTTCGGCGCCAAGATCCGCTCCAAATCCAGCTTCGGTAACAACATAGTCTGCCAGACCAAGTGCAAGTCTGGTTGCAATCACCGAGTTGCAGCCATGGGCGATGTTAGCGAAAGGCCCCCCATGGATAAAAGAAGGAGTATGCTCTAAAGTCTGCACCAGATTAGGTTTCAGCGCGTTCTTCAGCAAAACGGTCATGGCTCCATGCGCTTTCAGATCTTTTGCCGTAATTGGGATGTTTTCATAACTGTATCCAACAACTATATTTCCTAATCTTTTCTTTAAATCCTTCAATGATTCTGCCAAACAAAGTATGGCCATGACCTCAGAGGCGACCACAATATCGAAGCCCTCTTCACGAGTTTGTCCATTTACCTTTCCACCCAACCCCACGACAACTTTCCTAAGCACGCGATCATTCAATTCCATTACTCGCTTAAAAGTGATCCTTGCTGGATCTATTTTCATATCATTTCCATGATGGATATGATTATCTATCATCGAGCAAAGCAAGTTATGAGCAAAAGCAATCGCAGAAAAATCGCCAGTAAAATGCAGGTTTATATCTTCCATAGGTACCACTTGAGACATCCCGCCTCCGGTTGCCCCGCCCTTTGCACCAAAAACCGGCCCCATACAAGGTTCACGCAAGCAAATAACTGTCTTTTTACCTATTTTATTAAGTGCATCTCCCAAACCGACTGTAGTCGTGGTCTTGCCTTCCCCAGCAGGGGTTGGACTGATTGCAGTGACCAGTACAATCTTTCCTTTCGATTTCTTACTATTCTTATCCAGTGCCTCGAAATCAATCTTTGCTTTAAATTTTCCATATAACTCGAATTTGTCTTCAGGTATTCCTAACAAATTAGCTATATCAGCGATTTTCTTCATTTCAGCTTGTTGAGCGATCTCGATATCCGAAGACATGCTTTCTCCTTTAAGAATCATCTGAATTAGTACAGTTCATTTATGCTGGTTTCAAGGTAAAATGTAGTCATTTACGTCTTATGGGATATGCCATGTTGAATGACAGTACTGCAGCACAAAAAGCTCAAACTCTAGCCGAGGCGCTACCCTATATTAAACGTTTCTTTGATAAGACCATAGTAATCAAATACGGTGGAAATGCAATGACTGACGAACACCTCAAGGAATGTTTTGCAAGCGACGTGGTTCTGCTTAAACTTGTTGGTATGAATCCGGTGGTTGTCCATGGAGGCGGCCCTCAGATTAACAACATGCTTGACAGATTGGGCAAGAAAGGCGAGTTCATACAAGGTATGCGAGTGACTGACGAAGAAACCATGGATATAGTCGAAATGGTTTTAGGCGGTCAAGTCAACAAGGAAATCGTCAATCTGATAAATAGAAAGGGCGGTAAGGCTGTTGGCCTAACCGGGCAAGACGGTAATTTCATTCATGCAGAAAAACTGCTTATGGCGAATAAGGACAATCCTGAACTGATGATTGATATCGGTCAGGTGGGGGATATAACGGCTATCGATCCAAGTATCATTAACTTTCTTGACGGAGGTGATTTCATTCCAGTAATCGCACCTATCGGAGTCGGCCCAGAGGGAGAGACTTATAATATTAATGCTGATGTGGTGGCTGGCAAGCTGGCGGAAATACTCGGCGCTGAAAAATTAGTATTATTGACCAATACTCCGGGCGTACTGGATAAGAAAGGAAATTTGCTCACTGGCCTCACACCCAAACAGATCGATGATTTGGTTGAAGATGGCACGCTGTCTGGAGGCATGCTTCCAAAAATTGGATCTGCCCTCGATGCCGCAAGAAGTGGCGTAAAGTCGGTGCATATAATCGATGGCAGAGTTGAACACGCTTTACTACTTGAAGTTTTAACCGATGAGGGTGTTGGCACACTCATCAAGGCTAAGTAAAAGTGGAGCGCCAGCGCGTTTGGATTTTTGATCTTGACGATACCCTACACGATGCTTCAAGTAGGATATTTCCTATAATGAATCAGGCCATGACGAATTATATTATGGAGACACTTGATCTGGACGAAAGATCAGCATTTGAACTGAGACAGCATTACTGGCGTGTATACGGTGCAACCCTGAAGGGCTTGATGAGGCATCATAATATTAATCCCCATCATTTTCTTGATACGACACATGGTATGATTGACCTTGATAATTTGGTTAGCCAAACAAAGAAATTGAGACACTGCATTCAAAAACTTTCTGGCAGAAAGGTGGTATTCACGAATGCTCCTATGAGTTACGCTTTGAGAGTGTTAGAACTGCTAGGCATCAGGAATTTGTTTGAACATATTTTCAGCGTGGAGTCGACAAGGTTCCACCCTAAACCAGCGATACGCGGTTTTAGACGTTTACTGAAAAAAATCAATGCCAAAGCTAGCGATTGTTTTATGATGGAAGATAATTTACCTACTTTAATGACAGCCTACAGGCTAGGAATGAGGACGATCTTCGTAAGCAAGGCTTTACATAAGCCTAATTATGTAAATGCAAGAATCCCCGATATAAACAAACTCATTAGAACCTACATTTGAGGCTTAAAATGGCAACTAAACCTGGCGAACGCAAACAACAAATTCTGGAAACCCTAGCCAAGATGCTTGAAACTCCCACTCAGGAAAAAATAACGACGGCTTCACTCGCCGCAAAGCTTGATGTAAGTGAAGCTGCTCTGTACCGTCACTTTGCAAGTAAAGCTCAAATGTTCGAGGGATTAATTGAATTTATTGAACAGACTCTTTTTGGTCTGATTAATAAAATCAGTCTAGAAGAAACTGACGGGATCAAGCAAGTTCAAAGAATGGTATCTGTGCTTTTGCTTTTTGCAGAAAAGAATCCGGGTATGACACGAGTACTCATTGGCGATGCCCTAGTAAACGAAGATAACCGATTACAAGCTAGAATTAATCAACTATTTGATCGCATCGAGATTACGATTAAACAAAGCCTGAAGATTGCAGTTCCGGACTCCGGAAGAAGAATCCTTCCGGAAGCACAGGCTAACCTGATAATTTGTTACGTGATCGGAAGATGGCATCAATATGCCAAAAGCGGATTCAAGAGAAAGCCCATGGAATTCATACAACAGCAACTGGGTCTGTTATAAGCCCGCCTTGGAAGTCAATGTTAATGCATCGAGTGCTGATAAGCGGGCTTCATAGACCGCTTGTTTGATTCTTTCAGGTTCCGTAAAACGCTTTGCAATCTCACCCGCATTGACTTCCTGAACAATTTGCAAAGCATTTAATAAGTAATCGGCCTCCGGAATTGGACAGTCTTGGAACCCTATCCGTCCTCTCGAATCCGATTCACATGCCCTCAAGAATTCCTCGAATCTTCCCGGTTGCCTTAAAGCGTCGACTTCCTGCAAAAAATTCAGCAACTTATTGTTTCGCATCCCCATTACCTGATGGACCTTTCCATGGAACTTAGCCACAAGACTGGCCAGATCCTTACACTCATTTGGAACGCGCAATCTTTGGCATAGAACTTTAAGAATATCAACACTTCTTATTTCATGACCTATGTGCCTGGGTAATATTTCTTTGGGAGTTGTACCTTTGCCTAAATCATGTGTTAAAGCTGCAAATCTAACAGACAAAGAGAAATTTCTTGATGCGGCGTAGTCGACCACCATCATGACATGCAAACCAGTATCAATTTCAGGATGATGCTGGGCTGGTTGAGGGATGCCCCAAAGTCTGTCGAGTTCAGGCAGGATGATTTTTAGCGCGCCGCAAGACCTTAATAACTCGAACATCAAACTCGGTTTTGACTCCATCAATCCCTTTGATAATTCCATCCAGACCCTTTCAGGCACCAGACTATCCACTTCACCGTTTATCACCATGTCTTTCATAAGCAAAAGCGTTTCATCCGCCACCCTGAATTCCGGGAATCTTGCGCAAAATCTCGCCGCTCTGAGGATTCTGACTGGGTCTTCACTAAATGCAGGACTTACATGACGAAATATTTTGGCAGCTAAATCTTCTCGTCCATGATAAGGATCGATTAGCTTTCCATCGGAATCCATTGCCATTGCGTTTATTGTAAGATCTCTTCGGGCTAAATCTTCTTCGATGGTGACATCTGGGGATGCATGAACCTTAAATCCTTTATAGCCAAGCGAAGTCTTTCGCTCCGTCCGTGCCAAAGCATATTCTTCGTGGGTATTCGGGTGTAAAAAAACAGGGAAGTCTTTGCCAACAGCCCTGTATCCATTAGCCAACATCTCTTCGGGCGAGCTGCCAACCACGACGAAATCACGATCTTTAACCGGAATACCAAGAAGTTGATCGCGAACCGCCCCTCCTACGGTAAAGACTTTCACTTTGTTCTATCTGCCTGCCAATTCGCGGAAACGGTCATAACTGGCTCTTGGCCTGTCATTCAGAAGGAATTCAGACATCGTTGATTCAAGTGAAGTAGGTTGAAATTCAAATATCAAAGGAAACTCTTTATTCGTCACGCTATCAACTTTCATTGAATTGATATTGTCTCTCGTCATTAACTTAACAGGCAACATCTCCAGAAACAAAGCCTGTAAATAAGACAACTGACCATTTAGTCCAATTACGGTGCGTTTAACATGGAGTGTTTTCGCAGTAAGATTCACTAATTCGATCAATGAATAAACTTTGGGTCCGCCCAAATCATAACTTTGGCCGAAAGTATCAACATTATCAATGGACAGAAGGATTACGTTAGCAATATCCTCAACATATATAGGTTGAAATTTGGAATGAGGCATTGCAAGAAAAACGACAGGTAACAACTTGATTAATTTTGCAAACAGATTTAAAAATCCATCCCCTCTTCCAAAAATAACAGAAGGTCTTAATATGGTTACGTTCAATTGGTCTGAGAATCCTCCCAACGCATTCTCTCCAGCGTACTTGGAACGTAAATAAGCGCTTGGCGCTTCAGGGTCGGCTTTTAGAGCGCTTAAATGTATCAGTCGCTTGATAGATAGTAATTTACAGGCTTCAGCTAGCCTTCTTGGAAACTCAGCATGAACGTCATTGAAACTCAACGTCTTGGATTCGTGCAATATACCAACGAGATTGATCACGGCATCCGACCCTTTAACAGCCTCATTTAATGGAACCGTTCCAAATATATCGAACTCGGTTACTTGCAAGTTTGGCAGCAAGATAAGATGCTTAGCATTTTCACGCCTTCGGGTTATCACATTCACGATGTAACCGGCGTTACTTAATCGGTGAACCAAGGCGCTACCCACAAAACCTGTACCTCCCAGAACCGCAATTTTAGTTATCTGCATTTTTGCCCCAATTAATTATCCGTGTCTTCAACCTGAATTGTACTATTATCGCCATTAATTACACCTAATCTTTGCTTAAGAGAGATGACCTTTCCTCCCATTCGATTTGCATAAAAATAAGTATTTGCTAAAACCTTTTGAACATAAAGTCGTGTTTCTTCAATCGGTATGGTTTCAGCGTAAATTGCACCTTCCTCTGCAGGGCCAGAAGCCCATTTTTTTGCCCGGTTCGGCCCAGCATTATATGCTGCAGTTGCAAGAGCAGGTTGGCCGTTCATTAAATCTGAAATATATTTAAGGTAGTATGTACCGATTCTAATATTCACTTCCAACTGGTTTATCATATCCTTACGGTACCCAAGAAGTCCCAAACGTTTTGCTGCCCAAGCTGCGGTTGACGGCATAATCTGCATTAATCCAACTGCACCCGCACCCGATCTGGCATAGTTGATAAATCGACTTTCTTGGCGAGCTAAGCCGTAAATCCATGCCTCATCCACATTTTGTTCTAATGAAAAAATGTGAATTACATCTCGGTAAGGCGTTGGGTATCGAAGTTCAAAATTATGCATGAATTTAGTTTTTTCAGCCGTGCTAATTGCCACATCGTACCAACCTTGTCCTAAAGCAATATAAGCTGCAGTCAGCAATTTCCTATCATCAAAATCACGAATAGCCATATTCCACTCAGACTTGGACTCCCATCTTAAATTGACCCTCTGCAGTTCGATACTCCGCTGAATGGCAGGGATATTTCGAATTATCGAAACATCATCTTCGGATGGTTCATAATTGCTTGGAAAAGAACCGATTACATCGCCCAGTTCTTCCTGAGCAAGGAGTCCGTAATAGCTCTGCTCGCTAGAAAGTGGAACCAAGATCGCATTAGCTAAAGGAATCTTCTGTTGTTCTTTTAATGCACGGCCTTTCCAATATCGCCAGACCGATTCTTCTTGAAGCGATACGGGCATTTCATTTATGGTCTGCTCGACAAGGCTCCAATTCTTTTCCCTTAAAGCAGCTCTGACTTTCCATGCCATTTCTTCGTTATCAAGATAAGTTGGATTGACTTTCTCAAACAGGGAAAGTGCTGATAAATCATGCCTTCTTGCAGCATGCAATGCCAACCTGCCCCAAAAGTAATTTTGATCATTAAGGCCAAATCCCGATTCAAGCTTTCCCCAAGTGACTAACGTGTAATCAGGTTGAGTCAAAGTGAGCCTGTCCAGAGCATACAGAATGAGTTCTTTATCTAATTTACTTTTGTTTGATGAAATCTTCCCATCCAGTATAAGTCTTGGGTTTTTATAAATCCGATCCACGAGCTTCAGATTTGTATTTTCAAACTTCGGTATCCTTTGAGCGATGGATTTTGCTAGTAAAACATTATTCTCTCTGAGAGCCAATCTAAACCTAGTCCATAAATCGGACTCTTCAAGAATCTTCTCTTTTTGCATAAGGTCAAATAATTCACCACAATTCGAAGGCTGCTCGTTCGGACTCATCCAAATATCCTTGCCTTCAGCCAACGCTATCTTATCGCCGGTTTCCGCCCTGCCTATCAAAGCATAGCAACTTAACGTGACATCCATTTGCTTGACTTTCTGTATTCCCATGAAGAAATCATCCCAGTCACGACGGCTTCCAAGTATCTTAAGCCACTCTATCCGGATTCGTTCTGCGAATGGAAAGTCCTGATACTTTGTAATAAAGTCTTGAACAGCAGCATTATCGGATTTACTTAATTTTAAAAGCATTAACCAATATTCAGCATACGGGGCCAGGAGATTGTTTTGCATCTCAAGTTCCTGAGTGTCTTTAGTTAAAGTCAACTCATCACGATCCTGATAGGCTTTTTGAGCGCTAGAAATTAGCAAGTCGCTTTTCGAACCAGACAGGTCCCAAGCAAATACACTATTGTTGGCGAAGATTCCTAAAAACAACAACAGTGGAAACAAAAAATGCATTTAACACCTTTGAAAATTTCTCTGGCAATTGAAGTCATTACAATTTATCTATAGCCAAAATGAACGCGCTAGAAAAGAATGATTCTACCGATTGCCATTATCACTGCAATTATAAATATGATCACAGCAGTAAACTTGATAAGTTGCCAAGAGAACCTTAGGTATCGTTTATCTTTGGTAGTTAGATAAAAAACAAATGAAACAGCAAGGCTTATAAGCCCTATCATTATTAAAAGCCGAAGGACGACCATAGACTTATTCTAAACTATGTATATTGCAGAACAGCTGGTGCACTAATAGGATTTCGGAAAGCACTAGGCGCCTCTTCAGCCCTTTCAAAGGTTGCGAACTCCCAAGCGTCAGCATCGGCAAGCAGTGCCCTTAAAAGCATGTTATTAAGTGCATGACCGGATTTATATGCCGTGAATCCGCAGAGCAGCGGATGACCTAAAACATACAGGTCTCCAATCGCATCCAGGATTTTGTGTTTCACGAATTCGTCTTCATATCGCAATCCATCTGGATTGAGAACTCGATATTCGTCCAAGACGACTGCATTGTCGAGACTTCCACCTCGCGCCAGTCCATTCGACCTCAGGTACTCAACTTCATGCATGAATCCGAATGTTCGAGCCCTACTGACTTCCTTGATATAGGAGTTATCTGCAAAATCAATTTTCACGTTATTCCGTGTTTGCTCAAACACAGGATGCGAAAAATCTATCGTGAAGTCAATTTTAAACCCGAAGAAAGGTTCGAATCGCACCCACTTATCGGAATCATGAACCTCGACTGTTTTCTTGATTCGAATAAACTTTTTCAAGCAGGACTGCTCTACGATTCCGGCTTGTTGTATCAGGAAAACGAATGGGCCTGAACTTCCGTCCATGATTGGAACTTCCGCTGCAGTCAAGTCAACAATAACGTTATCTATTCCAAGTCCGGCAAAAGCTGACATCAAATGTTCAATAGTGGATACGCGCACACCCTCAGACTCTAAAGCCGAACACATGCGGGTATCACAAATCAAATGCGGACTGACAATGATTTCAGGCGAGTTGGGCAGATCAACCCTTCTGAATACAATGCCTGAATCCGCGCCAGCAGGGTGTAAAGTCATTTTGACCTTATAGCCGGTATGCAGGCCAACACCCGTTGCGCTTATGGATTTCTTTAACGTACGCTGCTTTAACATTAAACGTTTAAGTCCCTATTTATTAAAGATATTTATCATCATAACATAAATATACGCTTTGCTTTCAAGCAATACAATCCAGCAACCAAAATCAATCAGATTTATTAATTAAATTAATGCTTTTAGTCACGCATAAATTAATCTGCTTGCTTTCTTAGAAAGGCTGGTATGTCATACTCTTCAACACCAGACAGTTTCATTGCTTCTACTTGAGCTCGCCTTCCGTTTGAGGTAAAAACAGCTGGTGCCTCATCCTCCATGCCGCCATTATTGTTAGAAGTGAACATGGCTTGGTTTGTCGTTCCATCTCTTAATTGTGTCATCACCCTTAGTTCAGGTTTGAGTTGGCGACGTCCTGCTGCACCATTCAATCCAGTAGCAACCATGGTCACTCTTAATCCATCTTCAATGGAATCGTCAAATACGTTCCCAACTATTACTGTCGCATCTTCTGCAGTAAATTCTTTAATGGTATTCATGACATCGTAGTATTCTTTCATCTTGAAAGAATGATTCGCCGTAATGTTGACTAGAACGCCTCGGGCATTCGCCAGGTTGACATCCTCAAGCAAAGGACTTGCTACTGCCTGCTCTGCTGCGATACGAGCTCGATCCGGTCCTGTTGCGGTTGCCGAACCCATCATGGCCATTCCCATTTCACTCATGACTGTCCGCACATCAGCAAAATCCACATTGACTAAGCCAGGGCAATTGATGATCTCAGCAATTCCAGAAACCGCATTATGCAAGACATCGTTTGCAGCCCTGAAAGCTTCTAGGAAAGGCACATCTTCTCCCAGGACTTCCATTAATTTTTCGTTTGGAATGATAATCAATGAATCAACGTGCTTGGAAAGTTCCTCCAATCCTTCGTTTGCCACACGTGTCCTTTTTCCTTCAAATGCAAACGGCTTAGTTACAACAGCGACCGTAAGGATACCTAACTCTTTTGCTACCTCAGCTATTATCGGTGCAGCGCCTGTTCCGGTTCCTCCACCCATTCCTGCGGTAATGAACAGCATATCAGCACCATCGATCACTTCTGCAATACGATCACGGTCTTCTAAAGCGGCTTCTCGACCAATTTCTGGCCTAGCTCCTGCACCCAGTCCTTTAGTAATATCGATACCAATTTGCAACACGGTTTTGGCCTGGCTCTTTTTTAATGCCTGCATATCAGTGTTGGCGCATATAAACTCTACTCCACCAACGTTTTTCTCAATCATATGCGATACAGCGTTTCCACCGCATCCACCAACGCCTATGACTTTGATTACTGCTTCTTGTGTTTCCCTATCCATAATCTCAAACATTTCAATCCTCCTTGTTTTACTTACTACATCTGCCTAAGTGAAAGCTACCCCAAATTTACATCTCAAAAAAATTTCAAAAATTCCCCTGAAACCAACTTTTCATTCTTTCAAATACCCGTCCAAACGAGCTTGAATCCATTTGCCCCTGAAGATGACGCTCCATTTGTTGTTTCCCCATCAGGACTAGCCCTACACCAGTCGCATACCTTGGATTGCCTACCACTTCTGATAAACCTCCAACATATCTCGGCATTCCAAGCCTTACTGGCATGTGGAAAATTTCCTCTCCAAGCTCCACCATCCCTTTCATTAAAGCGGAACCTCCTGTAATGACAATCCCCGATGCGATCATTTCTTCCATCCCGCTTCGTCTTAATTCACCCAGCACAAACTCATATAACTCTACAACCCTCGGTTCAATGACCTCAGCCAGCGTTTGTACCGAAAGCTGACGTGGTTCACGACCGTCTACACCCGGCACTTCAACAATTTCCCTTGGATCTGATAACTGCCTTAGCGCGCATCCATGTTTAATTTTTATATCTTCAGCCGATTGGGTAGGCGTTCGAAAGGCAACTGCAACATCATTTGTCATTTGATCCCCGGCTATTGGAACAACAGCGGTATGTCGAATCGCACCATTCTTGAATACTGCGATATCTGTAGTTCCTCCCCCTATGTCGACTAGACATACCCCAAGCTCCTTTTCATCCTCTGTCAGGACTGCCAGACTGGAAGCCAGCGGTTGTAAAATTAAATCAGAGACCTCAAGCCCACACCTTTTTATGCACTTGACAATATTCTGGGCAGCCGCAACCGCGCCGGTAACGATATGAACTTTAACCTCCAGTTTCATTCCGCTCATTCCAAGAGGTTCTCTTACATCCTCCTGTCCATCGATAATGAATTCCTGTGTGAGAATATGAAGAATCTGCTGATCGGATGGAAGTGCGATAGCCCTTGCAGTTTCCACTACTCGATCCACATCTGTTTGTGACACCTCTGCATCTTTTATCTTAACCATGCCATGCGAATTCAAACTCTTCACATGACTGCCTGCAATTCCTGTAAATACGTATTTAATTTTGCAATCTGCCATCAATTCAGCTTCTTCAATTGCACGCTGTATTGCATTCACTGTGGAATCGATATTAACCACCACCCCTTTTTTCAGGCCTCGTGATATATGCTGCCCAAGACCAATCACCTTAAGGCTGCTATCAGGTAATAGTTCCGCTACGATAGCCACTATCTTTGAAGTTCCTATATCCAATCCAATGATGAGATTTTTATCTTCTTTAGTCCTACTCATTTTCATCTCCAGTAATTCGTTCTATATTCATAAATCCTTACCTAAGTTGTGGACATTTTCGTAACCATATCCTTCGATGGCTCAGCACCATTCCCTTCACCTGGTTTTGGTTTGCGAACGGCAAAACCATTGGGATATCTCAAATCCGCATAACGAACATTAGATCCATATTTTCCAAGGGTTTTTTCATATACCTGGGCAAACTTCTGCAACCTGGATTCCATTTGTTCTCTTCCAAGTTCAATAGTCAAATTTCCGTCAGTTTTAATCTGCCATGCTCGTCTGGGTGATAAAGAGATCTCGGCAACCCGGAATTTAGTTACGGCTAATATCTGACTGAAAATCCCAAAATGTTCTGCGACTTCATGCACCCCATCCCCTGGTCCATAAAATACTGGTAAATCACTATCTGACGCGGCATGGAAAAGCTCACCATAGCTATTGACTAATGCAATGTTTCCCCATCTTGCAAGCTCCTTGTGTTCCTCAATCACCACCTCCAGCTTTCCTGGCCAACGACGTCTTACATTTACATTTCTGGCCCATGGCAATTTTTGAAATGCATCTCGCGTTTTAATCAGGTCCAAAGTAAAGAAATTTCCCTGTATGTATCTACTTGCAATTAGCTTTACCTGCTCTCTTGTCACGTGAGTCAACTGCCCCTCAACTCGAATTTCTCTTAGGGGAAAAAGTGGCAGATGAATCACCAGATACAAGATCCCATACATAAACATCACGAATCCAAGTGCAAACAAAAAGTTTGCTATCCAATTCAGGACTTGAGGTTTATCCCACATAGAAGACTTCCCCGTATTTTTCATCTGACCGGTTCGCCAGATTAAGAATCTTCATTACAAGCTGGTCAAAAGTTATTCCAGCCGCTTTTGCTGCCATAGGTACCAGGCTATGGTCAGTCATCCCTGGTGATGTATTCACCTCTAAAAAGTAATGTTTCCTATTTTCATCCATTAAAAAATCTACTCGGCCCCAACCAGTACCTCCAATCGCCCTAAACGCGCAAAGGGCGTCTTGCCTAATCGACATCTCGAGATCTTTATCCAGACCACATGGACAGTGGTATTTCGTGTCATCCCTGAGGTATTTTGCTTCGTAGTCATAGAACTCTGTTGAGGGGACTATTCGAACGATAGGGAGGGATTCATCACCCAGTATTCCAACTGTATATTCACCTCCACCGATAAATGCCTCAGCAATCACCAATGGATCGGATTTTTTTGCCAATTCATATGCACCCTGCAAGGCTCCAATGTCATTAACCTTACTGATGCCAATACTTGATCCTTCATTTGAGGGTTTAACAAATAAGGGGAGGCCTAATTCAAGTGCGACATCCGTAAAGTTCGTTCTGGCTGATAACGTTTGAAAAGCAGGTGTTGGGATGCCCGCAGCCTTCCAAATCATTTTAGTTCTTAATTTATCCATGCCTATTGCCGAAGCCATAACACCGCTTCCTGTATAGGGAATACCTAGCAACTCAAGCGCCCCCTGAATGGATCCATCTTCCCCAAAACGTCCATGCAATGAAATCATTGCAAGATCATAGGATTCGATATCATGCAGAGGTTGATTGGCTGGATCGAAAGCATAGGCATCCACCCCTTGTCTGATTAAAGAGGCAAGTACCGCATTCCCGCTCTTGATTGATACTTCCCGCTCTTTTGATTTTCCACCCATCAAAACAGCGACTTTTCCGAATTTATTCATTTTTATCACCAATGACTCTTACTTCTTGTAGCAAATCCACTCCAAATTTAGTTTTAACTTCAGCTTTCATCACGCCAATTATTTCTTCAATGTCATTGGCAGTTGCATCACCAAGATTGACGATGAAATTTGCGTGTTTTTCAGACACCTGCGCCCCCCCGATTTTGTATCCTTTAAGACCACATGCTTCTATGAGCCTTGCCGCATGATCACCTTCTGGATTTCTAAAAGTGGAACCCGCATTTGGTAGATTAAGCGGTTGTGAATGGAGCCTTTTAGCCAACAGCTCTTTAATCTTTTTTTCCGATTCCAAGCTGTTTCCGTCATCCAGCCGAAACCATGCTGCGATGAACCACTCATCTGGCGATGGCATGTCTATGTGTCTGTAACTTGCTACATATTCAGAATTCTTGCGTTCATGAATATTCCCATCCTTGTCAACAGTGAGTACTTTTTCTACAATTCCCCATGTCTCGCCTCCGTAACATCCAGCATTCATGGCCAAAGCACCGCCTACTGTTCCTGGGATGCCGGCCATGAATTCGGCACCCTGCTTTGCGCATTTCGCGCTGAACTTTGCGAGTTTTGCACAGGTCACCCCAGCCTCTGCATAGATCAAACCACTTTCGAGACGAATGGTATCGAGTGCATTGTGGACTAGAATGACTGTTCCTCTCACACCACCGTCTCTAACTAAGATATTTGAACCTAACCCTATAAAATAGACCTTTTCTTCTCTATCTAAGGTACTCAAGAAAGAGCAAAGATCTGAAACATCATCTGGAATATACAAGCGGTCAACCTTTCCACCAACGCGCCAGCTTGTGTATTTGGCAATCGGTTCGTTGACGAGAAGCTTTCCAGTTGGTTTTATTTGCGCCATCAATTTGCCATATCCCTTGTCTTGGCAGCTACTTGTCCGATGCTCCCAGCACCCATCACAATCACAACATCTTCGTTCCTTGCCATATCCAGTATTGCTGCAGGCAGTTCATTTGTGTTTTCGAAAAACAAGGGCTCGACTTTTCCAGCTACTCTCAAGGCCCTGACTAGGGATCGCCCATCCGCAGCGATGATTGGCGATTCTCCCGCAGAATAGACCTCGGTTAAAAGAACTGCATCGGCACAGGAAAGTACCTTTACGAAATCTTCGAAACAATCTCGAGTTCGGGTGTATCGATGTGGCTGGAATGCAAGCAAAACACGTCGATTTGGGAATGCGCCTCTAGCAGCGGAAATGACCGCCTGCATTTCAACTGGATGATGTCCATAGTCATCGATTAATGTAAATTTGCCACCATCTTTTGCACTCACATCTCCGTAACGCTCGAACCTTCGCCCAACCCCTTTGAATTCCTCCAATGCTTTTACAATAGATTGATCAGGCACGTTAAGCTCACTGGCAATTGCAATGGCTGCAAGTGCATTCAGCACATAATGATTTCCAGGCAAATTAAGCGTTACATCAAACTCACTCATCACTCCATTGATACGCTGGACTGTAAAATGCATCTTTCCATTGTCAGCTCGAACATTCCTCGCACGTATTCTGGCCTCTTCAGAGAACCCATAAGTCATTACCGGCTTAGTTACCTTAGGAAGAATTTCACGAATATTTGGATCATCTATGCACACTACTGCCATACCCCAAAATGGTAATTGTTGCAGGAAGTCTATGAATGCACCTTTTAGCTTTTCAAAATTATGTTCGTAAGTATCCATGTGATCGGCATCGATGCTCGTAACCACTGCCATTACAGGAGTGAGATGGAGGAAGGAAGCATCCGATTCATCTGCTTCTGCTACGATATATTCGCCAGTACCAAGCTTTGCATTACTGTTCGCTGATTCGAGCCTTCCACCTATGACATAGGTTGGATCCATGCCAGCCTCTGCAAGAATGCTCGCAATCAGGCTGGTAGTAGTGGTTTTTCCATGAGTTCCGGCTACAGCTATTCCTTGTCTGAATCTCATTAATTCAGCAAGCATGAGTGCTCGCGGCACGATTGGTATTTTTCTTTTACGTGCCTCGATAATTTCTGGATTGGATTCATTTACGGCACTGGACACCACCACCACGTCTGCATCGACTAAGTGCTCGGCTGAATGCCCTTGAAAAACTTTTGCTCCTACGTTTTTCAAACGTTGGGTTACAGAATTATTGGCTATATCCGATCCGCTTACAAAGAACCCGAGATTGACTAAAACCTCTGCAATACCGCTCATTCCCGAACCGCCAATGCCAATAAAATGGATGTTTTTGACTTTGTGCTTCATTCTGCCAACTCCATGCATGTTTGCGCGACATTCTCAGTCGCATCAGGCTTACCAAGTGCATAGGCTCTCTTGGCGATTTCCAGGCATTTTCCTCTTGTTAATTCGCTTAGAATCCCGACCAATCCCTCGGCGGTCAGCTCTTGCTGCTGCACCAAAATCGCAGCCCCTGAGTCGGAAAGATATCGTGCATTAGTGGTTTGATGATCATCTACAGCATAAGGAAAAGGAACTAACAAACTAGCCACCCCTATTGCCGACAACTCGGCTATGGTCATAGCCCCTGAACGACATATAACAAAATCTGCCCAGTCATAACTTTCTGCCATATCTTCAATAAACGGTATGCAATCTGCTTCCACTCCCGCTTCTTTATAGTTGTTACGAAGCTTACCTATATGGCTATTCCCAGATTGATGCACTACCTTAGGTCTGCTTGCTTTCGGAAATAAACCAATAGCTTTGGGTACAATCTCATTCAAAGCTTGCGCACCAAGGCTGCCCCCAATCACCAGCAACCTAAGACTTCCTGCTCTTGATTCATATCGAGCTTGTGGCTCCTGAATCTCAAGAAGATCTTTTCTTACAGGGTTTCCCACAAGTTTTCCTTTTCCTCTAAATGCAGATGGGAAGGCTGTAAGTATTTTTGTTGCAACTTTCGCCAGAAGCTTATTCGTCAGACCTTCTACGGAGTTTTGTTCGTGGATCACCAAAGGCTTTCTCAATACCCAAGCCATAAAACCACCTGGAAATGCTGCAAATCCTCCCATTCCTATAACAACATCGGGGCTGTAGTGACGCATGGCCTTAAAGCTTTGAACGAAGGCTACTAAAAGTCTGAGCGGCATTAGAATCCAGCCCGAAACTCCTTTCCCTCTTACGCCCTTGATTGTTATTTGAGCTTTTTCATAACCCTTATTTTCAATGAGTCCATTTTCCATACCTCCCTTACTCGCTAGCCAAACTATTTTCCAATCAAGCGCTTTAAGAAAGTCCGCAACCGCAATTGCAGGAAAAACATGCCCTCCTGTGCCTCCAGCCATAACCATGAGCGTTTTCTTCATGTCGGAAGTCCTTTTTGAATTCGTCTGTTCTCATAGTCAATCCTCAATAGAACAGCAAGGGCGATGCAGTTTGCTAACACCCCACTTCCTCCAAACGACAACAATGGAAGAGTCAACCCTTTCGTTGGCAATAGTCCCATGTTGACACCCATGTTAATGATTCCCTGTACCCCCATCCAGACACCGATACCCTGAGCAAGTAAGGATGAAAAGTAACATTCATTCTTTATTGCTTCCTTTCCGATACCGAATGCCCGTACCACTAGCCAGACAAACAAGCCAACAACGACAGCTACACCCATGAACCCCAACTCTTCTGCGATTACCGCCAGGAGAAAGTCCGTATGGGCTTCTGGTAAATAGAGCAACTTCTCCACACTGGCACCCAACCCGACACCAAACCACTCACCTCTGCCAAATGCAATCAAAGCATGTGAAAGTTGATAACCTTTTCCGAATGGGTCAGCCCAAGGATCCATAAATCCAATGATTCTCTGAAGTCGATAGGGTGAACTCCAAATCAACAAAATGAACCCTATTACAAGCATGAATAACAGCGCAGTAAAGATTCTCGCGTTGATACCACCCAACCAAAGTATAGATATTGATATCGAAGCAATGACGGCAAATGCTCCAAAGTCGGGTTCTCTTAGAAGCAAACCTCCGACGAGAAGCATCACTATCAACATCGGCAGAAAACCTCTTGTAAAGCTATCCATCACGGAGGCCTTCCTGACCGTGTAGTCAGCGACATAGATTGCTGAGAACAATTTCATGAATTCAGAGGGTTGAAGATTAATCACAAAAAGGGATAGCCAGCGTTGGCTTCCGTTTATGTTTCTGCCAATCCCTGGAATCAACACAACGATCAGCAATGCGAACCCGCTTAGAAAGAGATAGGGAGCAACCTTCTGCCACATTTTCGTTGGGATACTAAATGCGACCAATCCTGCCATAAGGCTTATAACAATGTATATCGCTTGCCTGACTAGAAAATAAGTGCTTTGGTGACCCGTGGCGCGGTCTGCTTCCGCCATCGCGATGGATGCCGAGTACACCATTACAAGCCCGATACCAAGCAAGATTAGCGTTACCCAGAGCAATCCCTGATCATAGGTACTTGTGCCAAATCTTGCTCGTCCGCTCATCATGTACATGTCAATGCACCTCCGAAGCAAGTCTTGACATATCATTAACGGCTTCTACAAATACTTTTGCCCGATGTTCATAATTTCTAAACATATCAAAACTGGCACATGCCGGAGACAGCAAAACCGCATCACCTTTCTTTGCTATCCTCATCCCAATTTTTACTGCTTCAGGAAGATCGTGCGCGCGATAGATTGGCAACCCTGTATCTATCAAAACATCCTCAATAAGTTGAGCATCCCGCCCAATCAAAATTACTGCACGGGCATTCTGGATCGTGGCTTTTCTCAATGGTGAAAAGTCCTGACCTTTTCCATCACCCCCAGCTATTAGCACGACTTTCTGCTGCAATCCAGCGATTGCAGCACAGGTTGCACCGACATTTGTACCCTTAGAGTCATCGAAGAAACCAATCTCATTGATGTCTGCAATCCATTCGACACGATGGGGAAGCCCCCTGAATTCTCTCGCAGTTTGAATGATCACGTCTTCTTTAATTCCGATTGCTTCGCAAAGAGCAAATGCCGCAAGCACGTTGGATACATTATGCAACCCAGGCAGATGGAGCTCTCTCATAGAAAGCATTCTTTGTTTGCCGCGCATTAACCATATTTCCGGTTCCATCTTCTCGATACCATATGCACCCTCCCCTGATGGCCTATCAAGTCCAAAGACAATTTTCTTACGCCCCTCAATTGCCATCGCCATGCTTAATTCGTCGTTGCAATTCAGCACTTGCACGCCCGACCCATTGAATATTCTCGCTTTTGCACGAACATAAGCATCCAGGCTTCCATGCCGATCCAAATGATCTTCACTTATGTTTAACACTGTTGCCGCATCCGCATTCAATGACTGGGTTGATTCCAGTTGAAAGCTGGATAACTCAAGAACATACACATCAGGGATTTCCATTGATAATGTATCCATAACAGGCAACCCAATATTTCCTGCAACTATCGTTCTTAATCCAGCAGACTTACACATTTCACCTACAAGCGTCGTCACGGTACTTTTTCCATTCGAGCCTGTTATGGCAATGACCTTGGATGAGGATGGCTTCACGGTAGAAAAAAGTTCCACATCGCCAATGACTTTTTGCCCCCTTGAAATTGCAGATTGAACAGATTTGTCATTGATTGGAACCCCAGGACTAATCACAATCAAATCAATACCAATAAAAATATCTTCTACAAATGGTCCAAGATGAATCTTAATATTCGGAAATTCATTCTTAATTCTCATCAGTTCTGGCGGCATTTGCCTGGTGTCGGCAGCAGACAAAATTGCACCTTGGCCAAAAAGCCATCTTATCGAAGATAATCCGGTCTCTCCGAGTCCTAGTACTAACACCTTTTTGTCTGTAATTGAATATTTCATCTTATTTTCAAACTTGCCAGACCTATTAAGACCAACATCATGGTAATGATCCAGAACCTCACAACCACTTGAGTTTCCTTCCATCCTTTTTGCTCATAATGATGATGCAATGGTGCCATTAGAAATATTCTTCTTCCTTCACCGTACTTCATCTTCGTATATTTGAAGTATGTAACCTGTGTTGCCACTGATAGGGTTTCAGTCACGAACACGCCGCCCATAATAAAGAGAACTATTTCCTGTCTTACAATTACTGCCACCACCCCTAATGCGGCTCCAAGCGCCAATGCGCCTACGTCCCCCATGAACACCTCTGCCGGGTAGGCATTAAACCAAAGAAATCCTAGGCCAGCGCCAGCCATGGCAGAACAAAAGACCGTCAATTCACCTGCTCCAGGTACGTAAGGAATACCTAAATATTTTGAGAAGAATACGTGTCCTGTAGCATAGGCAAAGATAGCTAAAGCAGAAGAAATAAGAACGGTAGGCATAATCGCCAGCCCATCCAGGCCATCAGTCAGGTTGACTGCATTACTTGAACCAACGATGACCAAATACGTCAGCCCTACGAACCCAAGCACACCCAGAGGAAATACCAGATGCTTGAAGAATGGGACAACGAGTGTTGTTTCAGCTGGTATATCCGATGTTTTAAATAAATAAATTGAAACAGCGATCCCTATTAGAGATTGCCAGAAATACTTCTCTCTTGCAGACAACCCTTTAGGGTTTCTATGGACGACCTTGCGCCAGTCGTCTACCCACCCCACAATCCCAAAGCCTATCGTCGTGAAAAGAACTACCCATACAAACCGATTTGTCAAATCAGACCAGAGCAGGGTTGAGGTTGCAATTGCAACCAATATCAGAGCGCCACCCATAGTAGGTGTTCCAGCTTTGACTAAATGCGTTTGGGGTCCGTCATCTCGGACCGATTGACCAACCTTATATTCAGTCAACTTTCTAATTAACGTTGGTCCAACTATAAAAGAAATAATCAGGGCAGTCATGGTTGCCAATACGGCACGCAAAGTAATGTAATCAAACACATGAAAAGTCCGAATATCATGAGCAAGCCATCTCGCAAACACTAAAAACATTATTGGGCCCCCTTGTTTTTATCTAGCGTAATAATATTGACCACTCGCTCCATTCGCATGAAACGTGACCCTTTAATCAAAACCGTATCTGCTGGTTCATTAATAATTTGAGCTGATAATTCTTCAGGAGTGTCGAAATGTCTCGCGTTCTTACCAAAAGCGCTCACAGCATGTTTAGTTAACGACCCCAAAGCATAGAGCTTCGTTATTCCCGACTCCTTGGCATAAATGCCAACTTCCGCGTGCAATCTGGCCTCCTCCTCACCCAGTTCGGCCATGTCTCCCAGAATTAGGACTTTTTCTCCAGTTCGCATTGCCAACACATCTATAGCTGCCTTTACTGAAACGGGATTGGCGTTATAGCTGTCATCAATAACCACCATCCCATTAATTCCCGATTTTTCTTGAAGCCGCCCTTTGACTGCATTGATTCCTTTCAGTCCGGCAGCAATTGCTTCCGGACTGATCTCAATGGCCAATGCTGCGCATGATGCAGCAAGTGCATTTCTTACGTTATGAAGCCCAGGAAGGGGCATTTCAGCATCAAAATCTGTTCCCATCGCCTTGATTCGTAAATAGCTACCCTTGGTGGTTAATTCATATTCTCCCTTTACATCGGCATTTGAATGTATTCCAAAGGTCAAGCAACGATGCTTACTCACGAGAGATTTCCAGTATGAAAAATAATTGTCATCCGCATTGATTATTGCCAAACCTTCAGGCGAGAGGCCTTCAAAAATCTCACCTTTAGCCTGGGCAATCATATCCAATGACCCAAGCTCCCCCAAATGAGCGGAGGATGCGTTATTTATCAAAGCGATGGATGGTTTTGCCAGTTTTGAGAGATATCGAATTTCTCCGATATGATTCATCCCCATTTCTGCGATAGCATAGGTGTGTTGAGGACGAATTTTCAGCAAAGTCATTGGCAAGCCTATGTCGTTGTTAAGATTTCCTTCTGTCGCCAGTACTTTTTCTTTGATTCCAGTCGATTCACTTAAAATCGAAAACAGCATTTCCTTCACCGTTGTTTTGCCGTTACTCCCTGTAATTGCAATAAGCGGAATAGCAAACTTATCTCTCCAGTAACTGCTAAGTACCCCCAACGCCAGTTTGGTATCCTTTACTAACAACGCTGACGACAAATCACTCAAAGGTTCTGAAATCATGACTGCTGAAGCGCCTAAATTTATACTTTCTTTTGCATAGTCATGACCGTTGAAGTTTTCACCTCCAATTGCAACGAAAAGCTGCTCTTTCTGTATTGACCGACTATCTGAACCAACACTTGTAAAGTAGGCATCCTTTCCAAGGATGGTTCCTGATGTGGCCATCGCTGCTTCAGAAAGTGTCATCATTGCGAGACTCCCTCTTTTAGAAACTCCTCTACAACAAGCGCATCATTAAAGTCATACTTGACTCCTTCAATGTCCTGATAATTTTCGTGTCCTTTTCCTGCAATAAGAACAACATCCTGGATGTTGGCTCTTTTAATCGCATCGGCTATAGCTAGGCGCCTGTCTTCGATGCGTTGATAATTTTTAGAAATCCCAGCAATAATTTGTTCAACTATTTCATTGGGATTTTCATATCTCGGATTATCCGAAGTGACAATGATTTCGTCGGCATAACTTGATGCAACTTGCCCCATTAGCAGCCGTTTTCCCTTATCTCGATCGCCTCCACAGCCAAACACACAAATCAATTTGCCTTCAGTTATTTCGCTTAACGCTTGCAATGCTTTTTCTAAGGCATCGGGACTATGAGCATAGTCAATTACTATCAAGGGCCCACTCACGCCCCCAAATTGCTGCATACGTCCTGGAACTGATGTTATTGAATGCATCGCTTGGGCGGCTTTAAAATAGGGCACATCTGAAGCCAAAAGGGTTGCGTAGACAGCTAATAAATTGTATGCATTGAATTTCCCAATCACGGGAAGTTCCAGACCTACTTCTCCAAAAGGGCTCGATATCTTCATCTTTATACCCTCTCGGGAATAGCTTACATCGAACCCGCGAACATCGCCTCCATGCAGCCCGTAGGTCAGGGTTGATTTCCCGTTATTGACTAATTCAACGTTGAATCTGCTTCCAACCGGGTCGTCGATATTAAGAACTGCACAACGCAAACCATCCCACGTGAACAACTTTCTCTTGGCATTTTCATACGATTCCATATTTTTGTGATAATCAAGATGATCTCGTGATAAGTTTGTGAACAATGCAACGTCAAAATGCACACCATTCACTCTTCCCTGATCCAAACCATGAGAGGAAACCTCCATAACTATGGTCTTGGCATTTTTTTTAAGGTACTCTGCCAGCAACTTCTGAATCAATATTGGATCAGGTGTTGTGTTAACAGCCTCTGACAGTGTATTTGGAATATCAACAAACCCATTCCCCAACGTACCAATAACAGCAGCTCTTCGTTCCAATGAATTCATGGCCTGCGCAATCCAATGACTACATGAACTTTTGCCATTTGTTCCCGTTACACCAATCATCCAGAGCCTACTTGAAGGTTGACCATAGAATCCGTCAGCGATAAAACCAGCGCTATTCCTTAGCCCGAATATTGAAATATTTGGTATCTTAAGTTCGGAATTCCAAGTAAAGCCTTCCTGCTCCCAAATAACTGCAGCGGCGCCATTATTGATAGCCTCAGCAATATGATCCCTGCCGTCAGACTTATCCCCTTTATATGCGATAAACAGGTTACCCTGCTTCACTTCCCTACTATCTGAAGTGATTCCAGTTAACTGGACACCTGAATCAAGGAGCTTCGTTATTGGATTTGTCATGTGTCCTCCTTTACTTCGGGTGCACCTTCAGGAGGAAGAACTACATTATTATTTGGCGCATCCTGAGGCACGGACAGCATCCTTAGCGTGCCTGCCATCAAGGTACTGAAAACAGGGGCAGCGACCTCTCCACCATAATATTTTCCATTGCTTGGTTCATCGATCATGACTGCAATGATTATTCGAGGATTTGTGGCAGGAGCCATACCAACAAATGAGGAAACATACTTATCTTCCAAGTAACCACCAATTCCTACCTTATGTGCGGTTCCGGTTTTACCCGCTACCCTATATCCAACAACCTGCGCCTTGGGGGCCGTTCCTCCTGGCTGAACTACCAGTTCAAGCATATCCTTGATTGTATTTGCCGTCTGTGCGGTAAATACCTGCTGACCTACTGGAGGGTCCTTGAGCTTCAGCAATGACACTGGTCGCAACTCGCCTTCGTTTGCAAATACCGTATAGGCCCTTGCCAGTTGTAAAAGCGTGACACTTATCCCGTTACCGAAAGCCATCGTTGCCTGTTCAATTGGCCTCCAGGTTTTGTAATTCCTTAATTTTCCTCCGACCTCTCCAGGAAAACCTACGTGAGTAGGTGAACCAAAGCCCAACTGGTTGTAAACCCCCCAAAGATACTGAGGCTTCATCGTCAATGCGATTTTTGCTGCCCCGACATTGGATGATTTTTGGATAACCTGAGCAACGGTAATCAGTCCCTGTGGATGGGAATCATGAATGGTTGCCGTTCCAATAACCATGGTTCCAGGGGCTGTTTGTATTTTTGTATCGGCTGTAAAATTTCCAGTTTCAATTGCAGCACCGATGGTCATCGGCTTCATCGTTGAACCAGGCTCAAAGGTATCAACTATCGCCCTATTTCTGGATTTACCTAAAATGTTTTCTGGATTGTTAGGGTTATAGCTCGGCAAATTTGCCATAGCTAGAATCTCCCCAGTTTTTGCATCTAAAACGATTGCAGAACCTGCTTTGGCCTTATTTTCCTCTACAGCTTTCGCAAGCTCCCGATAAGCAAGATATTGAATCTTTCGATCTATAGATACCACGAGGTCATGCCCGTCCTGGGGAACTTTTACGGCTTCGAGATCTTCTACTATATGCCCTTGACGATCCTTTATAACATGGCGACTTCCATTCTTTCCCGACAGCCAATCTTGATATTTAAGCTCAAACCCTTCCTGGCCCACTTCATCAGAACCCGTGAAACCTACCAGATGCGCTGTAACATCCCCTGCCGGATAGTAGCGTCGATATTCGCGCTGGGTGAAAATTCCGGGTATGCCTAACTGCATCACATGACTTGCCAATTGAGGCGGGATTCTTCTTTTAAGATAAACAAAGTCACGATTCTGATTGACTAATTTTTTTGATAGTTCATTCGATTGGATCTCAAGCAACGCAGCCAATTTAACGAGCTGCTCTTTATCCGCCTCTACATCTGGCGGACTTGCCCATATAGATTCCACCGGAGTGCTGATTGCAAGCGGCTCTCCATTTCTATCCATAATCATGCCGCGATGAGAGGTAAGTACAATCTCTCGGGTATAGCGAGCATCCCCTTCTTTCTGTAAAAAGGCCCTGTGCAATCCCTGAAGATATACCGCCCGACAGATCAACAAAGCAAATCCTGATAGCACCATCATCAATAGAAGACGGCGTCGCCATACAGGAAATTTTATTGCTTGTTGGACAACAGCCATTTTTTAATTATCCGGCACTACAATTTGTATTCTTTTTGAATCAGGGACTTGCATATGCAAGAACTGTCCCGCAACTTGCTCCAACCTACTGTGCATAGCCCAAGTACTTTGCTCCAACTGTAACTGACCCCACTCTATTTCATACTGCTTAGCGGCCTCCTGGCTCTGCTGCAGCTCAAAATACAACTTTCTCGATTGATGCTGAGCCGCTACAACCCCAAGTGCAGTAAGGATAAGAACTAAGAAAAGTATAATATTCAGTTTAGTCATACCCACCCCTAATCAACATTGGTCCTCTCAGCAACACGAAGTACAGCACTTCGTGAACGAGGATTTCTTTTAACTTCTTCATCACTTGGTTTTATTGCTTTACCTACCGCCACCAATCTAGGCTGTGGAATATCCTTAGCCCTTACTGGGAAATTGGATGGCAAGTCATCCCTATCCTGCTCCGATTTTATAAATTGTTTTACAACCCTATCTTCCAAAGAATGGAAACTTATTACGCAAAGCCTTCCCTTGGGTGCGAGCCAGTTAAGGCACTCGGGCAAGACTAACGCCAACTCTTCAAGCTCCTTATTGATAAAAATCCGTAAAGCTTGAAAGGTGCGCGTCGCAGGGTTTTGCCCGGGTTCGACCTTTGGAATCGCCCTTGCCACGATCGTGGCAAGTTGTCCTGTAGTGGTGATGGCATTCCCGTTTGTGCGCTCCTCAATAATCGCCCTTGCAACCTGTTTAGCAAACCGTTCTTCACCATAATTTTTAATCACCTCTCTAAGTTGCCGCTCATCAGTTGCAGCGATAAATTCAGCAGCCGTTAGGCCTCTGCTTTGATCCATTCGCATGTCGAGCGGACCATCAAATCTAAAACTAAAACCCCTGTCACCCTCATCTATCTGCGGCGACGAGATTCCCAAATCCAACAGAACCCCATCCAGCTTATCCACCCTTAAATCTCTTAATACACGCCCCATCTCTGAAAAATGGGCATGCACCATATTGAATCGTTTGTCGCCAATTGACTTAGCATGCTGTACAGCCTGTAAATCTCTATCCAAGCCAATCAAACGCCCCGTATCACCTAGCCTTTGGAGGATCATTTTGGAATGGCCTCCTCGCCCAAACGTACCATCCAAATATGTCCCGTCCGATCTTACCGAGAGGGAATCAACTGCTTCGGTCAACAATACAGTTACATGGTTAGAGCCCTCATTTTCCTTTAACCTTTCATTGTCATTAGGCAGCTCAAGGCCACCGATCACAATGAAAAGCCTTCCAACTCTGACGGCAGACCATTGTCTAAACCAACCATCACTTGATTCAGCTGCTCACGCCATGACTCGACATTCCATAATTCAAAATGACTTCCCTGACCAACTAACATGACCTGCTTTTCAAACCCAGCAAATTCTCTCAATACGTTCGAAACCAATAACCTTCCTGCAGCATCCATTTCAATATCTTCAGCAAATCCAACCAGCAACCTTTGCAATGCGCTGGATCGTTGATCAAAACTGGAAAGAGACATCATTTTTGCTTGAATAGGCTCCCATGACGATTGCGGATAGAGCAGCAAGCATTTATGAGGGTGGGCAGTTAATACCAAATGGCCAGCACATTGAGCCATAAGGGCGTCACGATGCTTGGCGGGTATTGCCAGCCTTCCTTTTGCATCCAAACTTAGTGACGTTGCGCCGCGAAACATATATTCCTTTAGGAACCAATCAATATTCTATTTATTTAACATTCATCCGGAATTTAGCGAATTTATTTCCCACAAAAATCCACTTTTCCCCACTTTCACCCACTATAGATAAAAAAACAGGGCTATGCAAGCCCTTTTTGCGTTTTTTCCTTTAAGGACAAAGACTTAGCTAATTTTATCAAATAAACAAAAGTCTTTATTAATTAGATAGATATGAAGATTATTGAAAGTGCATTATTAAGACTTTGCACGTTATTGAATACTAAAGGACGAAACTCAAAACTGACTTCTCCCACATCATTAAATGATGTCGGTTTAAAGCCTGAATTTGTTAATAATTGACACTGGTGAGGGTTATATTGATCTGCGATGCAAGTTGAAGCTGGTCGATAAGCCGGGTTCTGTTCTTGCCTTTCGGCAAGTGACAGTCATTCCTCTAGGCACATAATTACTTATGCACTCAAGCAACCTACCCGCTGACGGCGCGAGCCACGCCATTGCCAGCCTATTTGGTCTTGCTGCGGATGGAGGTTACCGCGTTTCACCGTAACTGAATACGCTCGTCTCTGTGGCCCTATTCCTCGTCTCACGACGTACGGCCGTTAGCCGTCATCCCGCTCTATGCAGCCCGGACTTTCCTCCCCCTTTTCAGGCGGCGACTGTCTGACCAGCTTCGAGGGTATTCTAACATACCCCCCATTTTACTTCCCATTTCCAATTAAGCAGTTCAATTTAAAGAAGACATTGACCATTCTATTGACATGCCTGCTCTAAGCGGCACTAAAGTCTCTGTTCCAAAATTGAAATGTTCCGGAACATTCCAAGGCTTCCTGATCAAAGTAATTTTCCCAGCGTTTCTTGGCAATTGGTAGAAATCGGCCCCAAAAAAACTGGCGAATGCCTCCAGTTTATCTAATGCATTTACTTTCTCAAATGCTTCGGCATAAAGCTCAATTGCTGCATGAGATGTATAAATTCCAGCGCATCCGCAAGAGGATTCTTTAGCTGACTTGGGGTGTGGAGCACTATCTGTGCCTAAAAAGAACTTTGGGTTCCCAGACGTGGCAGCCTTTAATAAGGCAATTCTGTGAACTTCGCGCTTAAGTACAGGAAGACAATAATGATGAGGCCGGATCCCACCTGAGAACATTGAGTTTCTGTTCATTAGAAGATGATGGGATGTGATTGTTGCAGCTATATTCCCAGACGATCCCTCTACAAAGTCAACGGCATCTTTTGTAGTTATATGCTCAAAAACCACCTTCAGTCCCTGGAATGCATTAAGCAAATCTTTTAAATGCCTTTCAATAAAAACCAGCTCTCGATCAAAAACATCTACCTCTGTATCAGTAACCTCGGCATGAACAAGCAAAGGCATCCCAACACTCTCCATTTTTTCCAGCGTCTTATAGATGGATCGAATATTTGTCACTCCGCTATCTGAATTGGTTGTCGCTCCTGAAGGATATAATTTAACCCCGTGCACCAAACCGGAGTTTTTGGCTTTCAATATTTCATCAGGCGATGTCATGTCAGTAAGATATAAAGTCATTAATGGTTCAAAATCACAACCGGGCTCAAGCAACTCAACAATACGACTTCTATAAGCAATCGCCATATCAGTATTGATTATCGGAGGACGAAGATTAGGCATGATTATGGCTCTGCCAAATCGCTTAGCTGAATCGGACAAGACGTCCCTTAATAAGATGCCATCTCGTAAATGCAGGTGAAAATCATCAGGTCGAGTTATAGTCAGTTCATTCATTTTTATATTTCAAGGCAAATTCATAAAGTATATTCTTCTTCTCAGAAGTTATTTCAGATGTCAGTTTCACTGCCTGCTTAAGTGGCAGATCAGTCAACAAAATTTTTAAAGTTCGCTCGGCTTCTGACGATATAGGGGGCAAATCCTGAAGGATGTCAGGTTCCAGCATCAAAACAAACTCTCCCCTTTGTTGATTTGAATCATTTTTCAACCATATCAGCGCTTCATCGAGCGTACTCCGATGGTAAGTTTCGAAAGTCTTCGTCAGTTCTCTAACAATGGTTATTCTCCTGCTCTCTCCAAAAATCTGCAACATGTCAGATATGCATTCAACTATACGATGCGGAGCCTCATAAAAAACCAGAGTGAATTCCTGAACTATTAACTTTTCGAGTATTTTACGTCTTTGAGATCCAGATGAAGGTAAAAATCCATAAAAAAGAAACCCATTCGATTTAATTCCTGAAGCAGAAAGAGCCGTTATTACAGCACTTGGCCCAGGGATCGGAACAACATTTACGCCTGATTCACGCAAGACGTCAACCACAATGGCACCTGGATCGCTAATTGCTGGAGTACCTGCGTCTGTAACCAATGCTATGCATTCGCCGGATTGCAATCTTTCCAAAAGGACTTTGGCTGATTGTTGCTCGTTATGCTGATGGACTGCGATGAGTTTTTTTGAAATCCCGAAATGAGTTAGAAGCGTAGCTGTGTGCCTCGTATCTTCAGCTGCTACGGCATCCACAGCTTTAAGAACATCGAGCGCGCGCAACGTGATGTCTTGCAGATTTCCAATTGGAGTAGCAACAACATATAATGTGCTGGCTTGATAAGAACCTTTTTGATTAGAAACTTTATGATTCACCAAAAACTGACCCTATTTATTTGCCTACTGTTAATAATTTCAAATCCAATATTTGCTGCAAGTGAAAGTCAAGGTAAAAGCACAAGCACCAAGACTCCAACTGCGCCGGTTTCCTTTAAGAAAAGCCCCGAATCCTATTTCTCAGATGGAATAGCCTGCCTTAAAAAATCAGACATAGCCTGTGCCGAATATGCTTTAGCCAACATACCAAGTCAAACGACCCTTGCCAAATTACTCACCGGATTCATTGCAGCAGCAAACCAGGATTATGATGGCGCGCTGAGAGCATTGCTGCCCTTTCAATCCGATTCGTCCATAGGGCCCGAAGCCAGTTCAAGTTTACACCTAAGCTTAGCGCTCGCCTATGACAATCAGGGCGATGCTTTCAGGGCTCTGGAACAGAGGATAGCCGTTGATGATAGTCTTCGCCTCACGACCCCGATCAGCGAAGAAGACATTAAAACTAATGAAAAACAGATATGGAAATCATTAAGTTCCCTGCCTAAGGACGCATTAATTGAAATGCGCGGAAATAGTTATGATACCACCGCCCAAGGATGGATAGACCTAGCGTTAACAAATATCAATTTAACAAAAGAATCCATACAAAGCTGGAGAAAATCCTACCCTGACCACCCAGCCACGATCATATCCGGCGATTTAGAAAAAATTGCCCCTGCATTAAACAAAGCCCCAAACACCTTGAATGGCTCCATAGCCATTATCCTTCCTTTCCTAGAATCGTCTTTCTATCCGATATCCGATGCCATACAGAATGGATTTCTTGCCTCTCAAAGCAATTCAAACGATCACTCAGAAGTCAAAATATACCCGTCTCAGGGTGATAAAACTGAAATCATCAATTTATATAAGCAAGCTATTTCGGAAGGTGCGAAATTTGTTGTTGGTCCATTGACAAAAGAAGAGGTTAACGCCTTATCAAATGAAAAGTTTAATGTTCCCACTATTACATTAGAAACACCTGACATACCAAACAAAAAAGAAAATTCCTACAGTTTTAGCTTAACAACTGAAGATGAAGTCAAGCAAATCGTAAAAAATGCACGAGGCCTAGGCATGCAAAAAGTAGGTATTGTCTACAGTGAAACAAATTTGGACAATCAAGCAGTGAAAATTTTCTCGGAAAACTGGATATCAAGCGGTGGTCAAGTTCTGTTTCAGGTTGGTAAATCAAATGAGTCTGGAATGAACAACTTGAAATCAGACATAGCCAGTAGCGCCGTTGACATGATATTTATTGCGGCTGATGCTGAAAATGCACGTATTATTAGGCCTTATATTGTGTCTAGCGTACCAACCTATGCACTATCTCATATATATAGTGGATTAAAACTCAACGCGGAGGATGCTCCACTTCTAGCAATTCATTTCGTTGACATGCCATGGATGATTGACCGAGACAATCCTATTTTCAAACCCTACAGACAGATTGCAGAAGACTTGCCAACAGGGGAAATGCAAAGATGGTTTGCTCTTGGAGTGGATGCTTATAATATTCTATGCCAAATTGCGAAGCACCCGGAGACCAATATAGACATTGATGGTCTAACAGGTAAAATTCATATCCATTCAGATGGTACTATTGACAGGGAACTCATTTTTGGCGCGTTTGGCCCGCAAGGTGTTGTTCCAGAAAACATGCCCAATTAAATTCCATATTAAATATATGCATTAAAACCTTTTAAGATAATTGAAATGCAACAAGTTTGGCGCATTATTTGAATCACCCTGCCGTAAGAAATACAAACCAAACGTTTAAACGGAATTATTCGATATTCTTATGTTATTACTGGCCCAACTTTATTATTTGAAATATACACAATGAGCAATTTGGAACTGACTGATCGAATTTCAAAGCATTTTGAGCAAAGTGCAAATTTAAAATTGCAGCTGGCTGAACTCCTTTCGAAACCGATCCTTGAGTCAGCCAATATTATCGTTAAAGCCCTTCTGGATGAAAAAAAGATCCTCACCTGTGGAAATGGTGGAGGCGCAGCAAATGCTCAGTATTTTGCTTCAAGAATGTTAAGTCATTACGAAACCGAACGACCAGGACTCGCAGCGATATCATTAAGTGCCGACAATACGACCTTAACCTCAATTGCAAACTTCGGTCATTTTGAATACATCTTCTCAAAACAGATAATGGCATTAGGTCAACCAGGCGATGTGCTTCTCGCCATCAGTACAAGTGGCAACTCTGCAAACATAATCAAAGCCATCGAGGCTGCAAAAGAACGTGAAATGATTGTGATTTCTATGAGTGGTGGTGATGGTGGAACATTAGTTGAGTTGCTAACTGACAATGATATTCATATTGGAGTCCCTCACGATAATCCCTACCGTATTCAAGAAGTGTATATTCTTATTTTGCATTGTTTATGCGATGCTATCGATTGTCTTTTATTAGGAGTCTATTAAATGCGAGCAGTTATAAACATATCTACAACAATTTTAGTCGCAGCTTTGCTAACTGTTCAACTTACCGCTTGCGTTCCTATAGCGGTCGGTGGTGCGGCTGTAGGTGGCTCAATGGCTGCGGACAGACGATCTTCAGGGATATATATCGAAGACCATGAAATTGAGATTAAAGCAGATAATCAAATCAGCAGGCAACTTGGGGATAAAATTCACGCGAACGTGAATAGCTTCAACAGAAATATTTTGATTACAGGTGAAGCATACGATGAGGAGAGCAAAGCCAAGGCTGAATCAATCGCAAAAACTATCGAGAATGTAAAAAATATCACTAACGAGCTTGTTATTGGGCCTACAAGTTCTCTCTCCTCAAGAAGTAACGATGCTTACATCACTTCAAAAGTAAAAGCGAACCTTCTCTCCCAAAACCGTTTCCCAGGTGTCTATGTGAAAGTCGTTACAGAAAAATCCTCTGTATTTTTGATGGGTATCGTAACGCATAAAGAAGCCGAAGATGCAGCCGATATTGCAAGAAACATTAACGGCGTGACAAAGGTTACCAAAGTATTTGAATATATGGATTAAATTGACAATCATTAAACTATTTCATTAACTTTATTGCAATTGAGAGATCATGGATAATCAAAACATCAAACCACCATCAGAAATCATCATCGAAGGTCTCACACGAGCAGGCAAACCCTTTCGCCCCAGTGATTGGGTTGATAGAATGTGCAGTACTTATGCAACCTTCGGTTCTGACCGAAAACTTAAGTATTCTCCCTATCTAAAGCCTCGTGTGGTAAATGGCGTAAGATGTCTTGCCGTGGACCTGAAACTGAAGGATGTCAATCCTGAGGGTTATGCCCAACTGATGTTCTTTGCGGATGAAAATCAGCTGAACGTCCTGGATTCTGAAGGCAAAAGCATACCCACTCCTTTTTAATTAAACTTTAATCTTGTTTAAGATGACTATAACTCGACATAAATGCGTGGATTGATTCTCGCATGCCTGGCTCAAAAGCGACTCAAAATCCTTCTCCAAACGCTGCCAGGCCTCCCCTTCCTGCTAAATTCCATGAGGCATTTCTTTATTGGCTAAAACTTGGATTTATAAGTTTTGGTGGTCCAGCAGGACAAATTTCGATCATGCATCATGATTTGGTAGAACAAAAAAAATGGATCTCTAACAACCGTTTTATTCATGCTCTTAATTTCTGCATGATATTGCCGGGGCCGGAGGCACAGCAACTTTCAATCTATATTGGCTGGCTCATGCACGGAACGGCTGGGGGCTTGGTCGCCGGTATATTGTTTATTCTCCCGTCGTTTATTATCTTGAATATCCTGGGTTGGATTTATATGTCTTATGGAACGCTCCCGGTTATTGCAGGAATCTTTTATGGGATCAAACCCGCTGTCGTTGCAATTGTCATCTTTGCTAGCTACAGAATTGGGGTCAGAACGTTAAAAAACAACACCTATCTATATCTTGCCGTGCTTTCATTTATAGCTGTATTTCTCCATTTGGTTTCATTTCCTTTAATTATTTTATTGGCAGGGTTAGCAGGATATATATTGAACATCAATTCAATCGTCGAGGTTAAACCCTTATTCATTGATAACAAATTGATCCACTCAAATGCATTGATCAATGACGATACGCCATTACCAGAATATGCCAAGTTCCGATGGAATCGATTTATCAAGGTCGCAACCGTTGGAATGACAATTTGGTGCTTCAGCATGATGATGCTAATTCATGTGTACGGTTCGGATAGTATTGCAATTAAACTAAGTTTATTCTTTACAAAAGCAGCCTGTCTAACTTTTGGAGGAGCCTATGCTGTTCTACCTTACGTTATGCAGGGTGCCGTCGAACAATATCATTGGTTAAACCCAAATCAAATGATTGATGCATTGGCACTTGGTGAAACAACCCCTGGCCCACTTATCATGGTCGTAACTTTTGTAGGATTCATTAGCGGCTGGTCAAGTCAATCATTCATCACAGGCATGCCCTTATCGTCTGCATTAATCGGTGCCAGCATAGTGACTTTCTTTACATTTCTGCCAAGTTTTCTACTGATCTTTCTTGGAGCGCCATTTATTGAATCATCTTTCGGGAATCTTAAGCTTATTGCTCCTCTAGAATCAATTTCAGCAGCTATTGTCGGTGTGATTCTCAACTTAGCTATATTTTTTGCCGTCCATGTTTTTTTTCCTAAAGGCGTAACAGGTTCACCCGATTTTGTTTCACTTGGAATGGTAATTTTGGCGCTTATTGGAATTTTTCGTTTTAAAGTTGGGACCATACCCATTATCTTTTCATGCGGTGTGGTTGGGATGGCCATAAAACTTGTCAACCTATCCTAGCTTGGCTTAAAGAAGACCTTCAATAACCAGATATTAACTTCTCGATATCATCTCTTGAGATGATCCCATGATTTATTCGAACAAGTTTTCCTTCAGGATTATAAATAAAAGTCGTAGGTAGCACTTCAGACTTGCCTATCTGCCCAATTAATTCCGAAGTACCGAGCGTGACTGGATAAGAAATAAGCATATCATCTACAAATTTGTCTACCTCCAACTTCGATTTATATCCAATGGCAATACCTATTACGACTAAATCTTTATCCTTATGCTTTATATATAATCTGTCTAAATCCGGAATTTCCTCCGCGCATGGGGGACACCACGTTGCCCAGTAGTTTACTAAAATCCATTTACCTTTATAATCATTACGGTGATGAATTTCACCGTGTAAATCTGTAAACGAAAAATCATTACCTGAATCGGCATGGGCGCCTGGCAGGTAAATAATTAGCAACAGAGAAAAAATGATTGCTCGAAATAGCATACTTAAATTCTAACATCGCATGATTGAATTGTTTTTTTATTTAGCGAAATGACAAATATAAAATGTTATGCTTGGGCTAGATAAATTGGGGAATTTATAAACATGTTGTTTGGAATTAACATTTCAGATTTATTTGACGAAAAATCGCGGTTTCCTGAAGTTCAAACTGAGTACATAAACGCATTTCTCGATTCAATCTGGTTAGAACCAAATTCCCATTCAGCGTCATTACTCATTAAAGCCATTTCCCAGCTTAACCAGTTAAAACTATCGCATAGAACAAGAATGCATGCTTTAGAATTATACAGGCCGTCTGTTTTCAAAATTGGTCAACTGCTTGCACGTCATTTCTCTTCATCCACCTTACCTTTCCCTCAAGAAACAAGCCAGAGCGCTTCATTGGCTGAGTCCCTTTTCAAGGAATTGAGTTACGGTTATCACTTAGCCCTGCTGGATAAAAAGAATAAGCTGCTGACTTTTAATTTGGTGAGTGAAGCTTCAATTGCATTAGCTTTAATTAGAATTTTTGAAGTTCAACGTGAACTTGCCATGGTTTACCATCTTACCTATTTCTCAATCAATGCTCAGTTCTGGTCGAATTTAAATCAATTATATTTTTATGCAAGCGAGTTAGGGATCGAATCTGTTGAAATCAGCATTGGTGACAGTCTAACGATATCCCCCAAATTAATTTATACTCAAATCTTGCTGCTACAAACTGCAAACACAAAAAATCTTCACCCTGTTGATATAGCGCTCTGTGCTGATTACATTGTACGAAATGCATCATCTGAAATGTTGTTTCCAGCAGAAAACCAGACAGTTACTGAAGGCTTTTTTATATCACTTAAGTCCAACCAACCTCCGCTGCCAATTTCAACTATTGATAAATCATGCGAGCTGCCCTCTGTTCTTTACTTGAACACCTCTAAATTAGCAGCAAAGGTGCTACTTCATATTGATTGTATCAACAAAGGGAATATTCCAAGTGACGACTCCGTTCCTAAATACGAGGTGTCTGATCAATTTATTGATTTGCTGAGCTATCTGGTCAAGCAGTGGGGTATCAATCGCGAAAGGACGCACCCGAGAAGAGAGCAATCAAGAGACATAGCCATTGGGATAACCCTCAATGCAGCTCATTTTTTTATCAATGATCAGGAAATATACTCGCATCCAGAAAGCAGCAATAACAGTAGTGCTGATCCAGATAGAGTGCCGAATGAACAAGGGAAGTCTCCTAACTATTATCCTTCAACATGGAAAATCTTAAATTCAAGTGTTGCAGGAGCCTCGCTGAAAAGACCCATTCAAGCCAAAGAATCGATACAAATCGGAGATATTCTTTGTATTCAAGGGGCAATATCCAATAAATGGAATGTGGCCTCAATAAGATGGGCTTCTTATAAGGAGGATCATCAGATTGAAATTGGAACCCAAATAATTTCAGAATCAGCCATTGCAACTGGCGCAAGAAGGGCAAATCAGGATAATTTTGAGAATGTCCTGTTGATGCCAGGGAATGATAAACTCAAAGTAAACCCTTCGATAATCGGCCCATGCGGCATGTTTGAATACGGTAGGCTTTTAGAAATCGATGAAATGGGTAAGAAAACAAAAATCGTCATGATGTATAAACTGATTCAAAGGACGAATAGCTTTGAACATTTCTATTATCGATACCTATAATACGACTGCTTTTGATTTTTTTTGTAAATTACTTAAAGAATATGTTTATCTTGCTTCACTTAAATCAAAATTTTCGCTAGGATAGCGGTATCGTAGTTTTCAACCAGCCTTTCAGATACATTTTCAAACAGAGGTTCATAAATGAGTGACCATATAACACACGTAAGCGATGATGCGTTCGAGCAAGAAGTCCTTCAGTCCCAATTACCTGTTCTAGTTGACTACTGGGCTGAATGGTGCGGTCCATGCAAAATGATTGCACCTATCCTAGACGAAATTGCTAAAGAATATACTGGCCGCTTAAAAATTGCCAAATTAAACATTGATGAAAATCAGCAGACGCCACCAAAATATGGTATCCGTGGCATCCCAACATTAATGTTGTTTAAAAATGGTAATGTAGAAGCGACAAAAGTTGGCGCTTTATCAAAGTCCCAATTAACAGCTTTTATTGACAGCAATATCTAATACATATAGGCTTACGTTTGGCTCCTCTCAAAAGAAGGGCCAAACAACTAAAAATAACTTCCCGTATTAATCCTTTTCCCCAAAGCGACGCTTAGAAAGCCATTCATTAGCAGCTTCGAAATTTTAGCGAGTCTCCAATTATGCATTTATCTGATTTAAAACACCTTCCAGTTACAGAACTCGTCGAAATGGCAATTACGAACGAGATTGAAAACGCAAGTCGAATGCGTAAGCAAGACTTGATATTTGCCTTACTCAAAAACAAGGCAAAGAAAGGCGATAGCATTTTTGGTGACGGCACATTAGAAGTATTACAAGATGGATTCGGATTTTTAAGATCACCCGATACTTCCTATCTGGCAGGACCAGACGATATTTACGTTTCACCATCTCAAATCAGAAGATTCAATTTACATACTGGGGATACCATTCAAGGTGAAATTAGGACCCCCAAAGATGGCGAACGCTATTTTGCTTTAGTTAAAGTGGATAGTGTCAATGGTGAACCGCCTGAAAATACGAAGCATAAAATTCTTTTTGAAAACCTAACACCACTATTTCCAACTTCCCCACTGGTGCTTGAACGCGATATTCGCGGTGAAGAGAACGTAACCAGTCGTGTTATAGACATGATAGCCCCCATTGGGAAAGGTCAACGGGGTCTCATAGTTGCAAGCCCCAAGAGTGGGAAAACAGTCATGATGCAAAACATAGCCCATGCCATAACTGCAAACCATCCTGATGTCAGTTTAATCGTTTTATTAATTGATGAACGTCCGGAAGAAGTTACTGAAATGACGCGCTCTGTAAAGGGGGAAGTTGTCGCATCAACATTTGACGAACCAGCCACACGTCACGTACAAGTAGCTGAGATGGTTCTTGAAAAGGCAAAACGTTTAGTTGAACACAAAAAGGATGTTGTTATTCTTCTTGATTCAATAACAAGGCTGGCAAGAGCTTATAACACAGTGGTTCCTGCCTCGGGTAAGGTCCTAACAGGTGGTGTAGATGCCAACGCCTTGCAAAGGCCAAAGCGCTTCTTTGGTGCTGCCAGAAATATTGAAGAAGGAGGATCGTTAACCATTATTGCTACAGCTCTAGTAGAAACGGGCTCCAGAATGGATGACGTCATATATGAGGAATTTAAGGGTACAGGCAACATGGAAATTCACCTGGATAGACGCATGGCTGAGAAAAGAATTTATCCTGCAATCAATGTAAATAAATCAGGCACAAGACGTGAAGAGTTACTGATTGAAAAAGATATACTTCAAAAAATCTGGGTGCTCAGAAAATTATTGCATCCAATGGACGACCTAGAAGCAATGGAGTTCCTCCTCGACAAGATTAAAGCAACCAAAAACAATAGTGATTTCTTTGATAGCATGAGAAGAGGCTAAAAAATAATTTTGATAATTTAAGTTTTATCTGGCTTTAGTCTTGATTTAACTTAAAAAATCCACGATAATTATCGGCTTAGCTAAAAATGTATGAGAAAAGAGATTCAAATGCGCGATAATGTTCACCCTAACTACCCAGAAATCACAGTTTCATGCAGTTGTGGGAATAAATTTAAGACACGTTCCACTGTCGGCAAAGACATGAATATCGAAGTCTGCTCCATGTGCCACCCTTTTTATACTGGGAAACAAAAGATTCTTGATACTGCTGGACGCGTTGAGAAATTCCGCCAGAAATATGGCATGTAAACTATGCTACGCGTTTTAAAAGGCAGCTCAAGCTGCCTTTTTTATTAGTTTTATAGCCTAAGACTCAGCAAACGAACCCTGTGGCGAATATATCCCATATTGCATATAATTATCTCGTCCTATTTTTTCAATTGAATTTCAAAAGCACCATTTGACCCAGAATTGGTAGATCAGCTAAATATTCCAATAAAGCCATATCTATAAAATAAGAAGGATCTGCAAATGGCATTCGAAATAAACCATGACTGGCAAGGAAACTTAGCTACTCCTAGAGCTCGTATCGGAGAGAAAGCAAAAACACGCTTACTCATCGTTTTATGCCTAGTATGGATTTTGATTGGTCTAGTGGGGCACTCCCCTTGGAAATCTATCGAAGCCACATCAATAAGTATCGTTAAATACTCACTGACTGACTACCACCATCTTATTGCGCCTAAAGCTGTAAGTTCAACAAAAATCGAGAATCCTCCTCTCTATTATCTTTCTGCTTCCATTTTTGCGAAAATTTTAACCCCATTATTGTCAATGCATGATTCGGCGCGTCTAGCCAGTGGCTTTTGGATGGGATTGACTTTACTTTTGATTGGAATGATTGGTCGAGAGTTATGGGGTATTGGAACCGGCAGACAAACAACCTTTGTTTTTATCAGTTCCCTTGGCCTTATCGTAAGTGCTCACCTGCTGAGTCCAGAAGTAAGCGCACTGACTGGAAGCACCATGGGGTTTTATGGTTTTGCACTAGCAAAAAGACGTCCGATTCGGGCCAGCCTATTACTCGGTTGCGGAATTGGGATCGGCTTCATGTCTACTGGCACGCTACCCGCATTATGCATACTTTCGACAGCTCTATTTCTACCGATTTTCTTTAGACCATGGAGATCAAATAGCTATTTCACCTTTCTTGGCTTAGCATTGGCGGTTGCATTACCCTGGCTGACCATTTGGCCTGTTTTATGCGCCATTTACAGGCCTGATGATTTTATTCAATGGTGGAATGGCGAGCTTGATTCATACAACCAGTTCAACCATTTATACTTCATTAGAACACTATCATGGTTTGCTTGGCCTGCGCTCCCCATCTCCTGCTGGGGATTGTGGCGATACAAATCAACCGTTTTATTCAAACCAAAATTTCAACTCATCCTGACATTCTTTATCACGAGTTTTATTATTATTGGATTTAATAAGGACACCAATGATATCTTTGCTCTTCCAGAGTTAATCCCTTTTGCAGTTTTAGCGGGTGGAAGTGTAGAAACATTAAAAAGAGGAGCCGCAAGTGCATTAAACTGGTTTGGTTTAATGTTGTTTGGCATGATAGGTGTGCTTGTCTGGCTTGGCTGGATGGCAATCATGACAGGAAAACCCGAAAAGTTAGCGGATCGCATGCGTTTTCTTTCAGGACTTACTCATCCACATTTTAATTGGTTTACTTTTACGATCGCAATTTTAGTGACCTTAATTTGGTTAGTTTCAATAAAGACCAAAAGGTCAAATCGGGCGGCTGTAACGGATTGGGCTGTAGGAATTACCATGGCTTGGAGTTTGCTAATGACTCTATGGCTTCCGCTAATTGATTCCGCTAAAAGTTATGAAGGCCTAATGCTAAATATTAAAAAAGCCGTGCCGAAAAATTATGCCTGCGTAAATACGAGAAATCTTGGCAATTCACAATTAGCATTGCTGGATTATTATGCAAATATTACCGGCCTATCTCTTGAGTTGGGAAATCGACTTGATTGCGACCTCTACCTTATTCGAGATGAGAGAGGACAAGAAAAGGTAATCCCGGGGAATGATTGGGAATTGATTTGGCAAGGCAAAAGGCTGTCCGATCGAAGAGAAAGCTTTCGACTCTTCCAGAAGAAGTAACAAAACATCATTGTACAAGGCCTTTGAAAGACTTAGAATAAATCCATGCAGATAGCAACCGGTTCAACATCTAATTATGCAAATTGACACGCCTCATAGAAATACGCTTTTGGATTCATTTGGTCGGCAAGTAAACTACATTCGACTCTCCATCACTGACAGATGCGATTTCAGATGTCAGTACTGCATGTCGGAAAATATGACGTTTTTGCCTCGTGATGAAGTTTTATCACTAGAGGAATGCGCAAGAATAGTTAAGATATTTGTCTCCATGGGCGTGACCAAAGTCAGAATCACGGGAGGCGAACCGCTTGTTAGAAAAAATGCTCTTTGGTTATTTAAGGAAATCGGCAACCTTGAAGGATTAAATGAACTCGTAACGACAACAAATGGCTCCCAATTGGAGCATCAGGCTGAATCGCTTAAAGCAGCAGGCGTTAAACGAATCAATATCAGTCTAGATAGCCTAAATCACGAACGTTTTAAAAAAATAACACGAGTCGGTGACTTGAATAAAGTGCTTAGAGGCATAACTGCGGCAAAAGCTGCAGGATTCAAGAATATTAAAATTAACACCGTCCTTATGCATGGAATTAATGAAGACGAGACTTTGGATCTTCTCAACTTTGCAATTTCCCAGAACATAGACATCGCCTATATCGAAGAAATGCCGCTTGGGGTTGTCGACCATGAAAGGCAAGCTTCCTATGTTAGCAACGTGTCTACCCTAAATCTAATTCAGAAACATTATTCCTTGTTTCAAAGCACTGAAAATTCTGGGGGCCCTGCAAAATACTGGCGAGTTTCAAATACAGAAACAAAAATTGGGTTTATATCTCCCCATAGTCACAACTTCTGTGAATCCTGTAATCGAATACGCATCAGTTGCAAGGGGGAATTGTTTTTGTGTCTTGGTCAAAATGACATGGTTGAATTAATGCCTTTATTAAGAGCTTATCCTCGTGATGACGAACCATTAATCCACGCCATTCTTGAAAGTATGAAAGTGAAGCCAAAGGGTCATGATTTTGATTTAAGTAGGCCCTCGCAATCGGTCGTTCGATTCATGTCTTATACTGGAGGATAAAGTCAATCCAGAATGACAACCATCCGAATTACCGGCGTTATTCTGTCGGGAGGCAAAGCGACCCGAATGGGAGGGCTGGACAAGGGACTGGTTAATTTCCAGAAACGCCCACTGATCGCTCATGTTATTGAACGCTTTAAGCATCAAGTAGATGAGTTGATAATCAATGCTAATCGAGAGATTGATTACTATTCTTCATTTGGCTATCCAATTGTTCAGGATGAAATACCTGGCTTTGCTGGGCCTTTAGCTGGTTTACATGCCGGAATGAAGGCAGCAAAGCATCCATACGTCCTGATCGTGCCTTGTGATGCACCCCTGCTACCGTTAACTTTGGCCGAAAGACTGGTTTATCCTTTAATCGAAGAAAATTCCGATATGGCGGTGGCTGTCCATTCCGGTTTCCCACAGCCCGTCTTTTCGATTTATAAAATATCGTTATTACCGAGCCTGGAAGCGTTTCTTAACGAGGGCGGCAGAAAAGTCGATCAATGGCAATCCCTTCATGACGCGGCCAAAGTTTGCTTCAATGACTCGCCAGATGCATTCGCAAACCTAAACACAATGAAAGAATTAACCAACCTAGAAGACATGGCTTAAGCTAACTTTATGAATCCTGATAATACATTCAACTTCCCAATTCCAGTTCTCGGCTTCTATGGGGAAGGAAGTGGCGTTGGAAAAACAACCTTATTAACAAAGCTTCTTCCTGAACTATTCAAGCTTGGCATAAGGGTTTCAGTCATTAAACATGCACATCATTCATTTGAGATCGACTACCCTGGAAAAGACAGTTACATGTTAAGAAAGTCAGGTGCAATTCAAACGATGATTGGTTCTAGTGAACGCTGGGCATTAATAACTGAATCAAATGATCCCAAACATGATTCAGATTCAAATGCCTATTTGATCCAGCTTTTAAACAAGATGGACGCTGATTTGGTTGATATTATTCTAGTTGAAGGCTTCAGAAATACGAATATCCCAAAAATCAAGATTGTTAGATCTGCATTAGAACTTCCTTTGGATTCAAATAGGGATCCACTCCTTATTGCAATTGCGACTGATATAGAATTAAATTGCCCCATCCCTTTGTTAGACCTTAACAGTCCTGACAATATCGCCTGCTTCATTCAAAATTGGTTACCATTACGTGAACGTCAAAAAAATCGAATTTAGAAAAGAGAGCAACATGAATCCTAAAGAGATGTCCGTTGAAGAAACGAGAAAAGTCATCCGATCCTACTTGGTTCCGGTAGTAGATACCGAGAAATTACCTCTCAAATCTGCTCTATCTAGAATTCTTGCGGAAGAATTATCATCGCCTGAAAATGTTCCAAACTTCAATAACTCTGCTATGGATGGATACGCTTTTAATTTATCCGATCATATTCAGTCTGAACAGATCACACTCGAAATTATTGGAACGTCACTTGCAGGAAAACCCTATCCAGGATCGATCAAAAAAGGAGCTTGTATCAGAATCATGACTGGTGCAATCGTGCCAAATGAAACCGATACCGTGATACCTCAAGAAAACGTAAAGTTGGATGGTAATAAGATTACCTTTACAAACAATTTAAAAGTGAATGCAAACGTAAGATTTTCTGGTGAGGATTTAGAAAAAGGCCAGAAAGTTCTAGACAAAGGTCACCTAATAAGGCCTGCCGATTTAGGATTGATTGCATCGATAGGTTTAGAGGAAGTTAACGTTTTTCGTAAGATCAAAGTCGCCTTTTTTACAACTGGAAGTGAAATTGCAAGTATCGACAAAGAACTTCAATCTGGACAAATACATGACAGCAACAGATACACCATTTTTGGAATGTTATCCAGATTAGGCCTAGATTTTCTGGACATGGGATCGATTCCAGACGATCCGGCCCGACTGGAGTCTGCCCTATTGGATGCGTCAAAGAATGCAGACGTTGTAATCACCTCCGGTGGAGTCTCAGTAGGTGAAGCTGACTACATGAAAGAGTTACTTGCTAAGCACGGGGATATCCTATCCTGGAAAATTGCAATGAAGCCAGGACGGCCTTTAGCATTTGGAAAGATTAAGAATACATATTACTTTGGCCTACCAGGAAACCCAGTAGCAGTTATGGTCACATTTTATCAGATTGTTAAAGAATCCATCCTAACCCTCATGGGACAAACCAATCCAAAGACATTGCCTGTTCTGGAAGCCATTTGCATAGAAAACATAAATAAAATAAAGGGTCGAATGGAGTTTCAAAGGGGAATTTTGTTTGAGACCAACGACGGGTCCTGGAAAGTGAAGCCGACGCCGAATCAGAGTTCCGGGGTCTTAAGCTCCATGTCATTAGCAAACTGCTTTATCATTCTTGAAGAAGATGAAAAAGAAGTTCTCGCCGGCTCAACAGTAAAAATTCAATTAATGGACTGCTTTATTTGAGTTGATCAGTTAGGTCAAAAATAAAAGCTCACCACTTTCAGTCATGTGTACTTCGCCTTCTATGGAATCATCATTGCCAACCTTTATCAAAATTGAGAGTAAAACCTCGCCATTCATGGCGGGGAGGAAGTCAACTTCCTCATAACTTGCATAAAGTTTGATGTAAATCAAATTTCATGCAAGTAGATAATAAGCTAATGAAAATCATTATTATCATTTGTCTGTAATCTCACTATCCTAGTCGGCATCTTAATCCCGTTAATTATTTAAAATGCCTAAAACCAAAATAAAGAGAGTCCTACCCTTATCCATCACGTGCATTTTTCTTGCAAGTTATTCTGCTTTTTCAGAAGAGAATATATCAAGTAACATCGCCCCTCCAATCGTTGTAACAGCAACCAGGATGGAACATAACAGTTTTGATTTGCCGGTTTCAATTGATGTAGTCGATGCAGAAAAAATTAAGGACGGGCAACTTCAAGCCAACATTGCTGAGAGTCTAAGTCGTGTCCCTGGCATTGTTACCCAATTCAGAGGTCAATATGCTCAAGACCTTCAAATAGCATCCCGTGGTTTTGGAGCCAGGTCACAATTCGGGATACGGGGCATACGACTTTACGCAGATGGGATTCCATTAACGATGCCTGACGGACAGGGGCAATCTGGTACGTTCGATTTAGATTCGGCAAAAAGTATCGAAGTCATGCGTGGCCCTTTTTCTGCTCTTTATGGAAATTCCTCTGGTGGTGTGGTTCAAATATTTACGGAAGATGGCCCAAAAGAAAACACATTAAAGGGTTCGTTTGCAGCTGGAAGTTATGGCACAAGGAAAGAGTCCATTCAATTTGGAGGGGATGCTCAGGAGTTTAACTACCTTGCCAACTATTCACACCTTGAGAGTGATGGTTATAGAAGTCACAGTGCCTATCGCCGTGACTTGTTTAATGCAAAGCTTGGCATTCAATTAAAAGAAGATACCCGATTAACAATCATTACAAATTACCTGAATTTGCCATTAGCCCAAGACCCTCAGGGTCTAACAAAATCACAATGGCAACAAAATCCGAAACAGGTCATTGCAAATACATACAGCTTTAATACGCGTGTTGAAAGAGATCAGGCAATGGCAGGTGCAAAACTTGAACACGACCTAGACCCAAACAACGAAGTTAGCCTTATGGCTTATGGAGGAACGCGAGGTAATACCCAGTTTCAATCGATCGGTTCAAATATTGCAGGCAATGGTGTCCTTGTCAAAACCTACCTACCAACTTCCAAGACCTCTGGAGGGGTAGCGAAAATTGACCGGGAATTCGAGGGGATTGATTTACGATACTCACACAAGGGTGAATTTGCCGGAGGACCAATCAATTTATCTATTGGAGCCAATTATGATGCCATGGATGACCATAGAACGGGTTATGATAATTTTGTACCGGTGAATGGAAGTAGCAGTCTCATCTGTAATGTAGGGGTTATCTGTGGTGTCCAAGGGTCGCTTCGTCGGGATGAGAACGATACCGCATGGAATTTTGATCAATATGCTCAGATAGAATGGTCACCTATTTCCAGGTGGGACATTATTGCAGGTGTTCGTCATAGTAACGTAAACATCAAATCCGACGATCATTTTCTTTCGAATGGAAACGATGGAGGTAGCGTTAGCTTTAGCGATACAACACCGGTTGCTGGGGTTGTTTTCAAACTTAACCCCATGATCAATCTTTATGCTAACGCAGGAAAGGGTTTCGAAACGCCAACACTCATCGAAATGGCTTATGGTCCAACGAATGGGACATTTAACTTTAATCTAAGTCCAGCGACAAGTAATAATTATGAAATTGGTGCCAAGGCATTCCTGGGACCGAACACCCGTGCAAATATTGCTGTTTTTAAAACTGACACCAATAATGAAATTGTGGTCGCGAATAGCGTTGCGGGACGTTCAACTTACCAAAATGCCGGAGGGACTGAAAGAAACGGATTGGAGCTTTCTATTGATTCGGATTTGGGTAAAGGATTCTCTGGTTATGCCTCTTATGCATACCTTGATGCCACATACTCGGACCCATTTTGTTCGGGTGCAATTGCATCAAGCTCATCTTCTTGTTTATCAAAATCCGGAAGTTGGGTATCAAGTGGGAAAGTGATCCCTGGCACCTATAAACAAACGGCTTATGCAGAGATCAGTTGGAAAGAACCAACTTCTGGATTTTCTACCGCATTTGAAGTCCATGCCCTGGACAAAGTATATGTTTCGGATAAAACATCGGATTATGCGCCTGGATATTCTGTCTTGAACTGGCGAGGAGGATTCAGCCAAGCCATAAATAAATGGCATGTTGCAGAATTCCTAAGAATTGAAAACTTATTTGATCGTAATTATGTAAGTTCAGTCAGAATAAATGACAGCAACAGCCAATACTACGAAAGTGGCGCGGGAAAGAACTGGTTAATTGGACTGAATGCAAGCTATCAATTCTAATGGTTGCGAAGCTTCTTAGTGTTCTCAACTAAAAATTCATTGAATAATTGCTTGAATTTGAACTTAATTATTAGCATTATAGTCATATCAAAATGGTAATCCTAAGTTCAGGTAGCGATCGATATGTTTAAACAACCCTTTACTAAATGGACAATGATCTTTTTCGTTGCCATTTTTTTTAGCAATAATGCATTTGCTGAGTCTGATCCAACAAAATGGCCCGTTGTTAAGGAAGCTTTTTTTAATAAGCGAGATATATCGGACGCGCCTTTCATCAAGTTAACAGCCCCTCACCGAGCCGAAAGTGGGGCTCAAGTTCCCATTGAGATTTTTATTGACAAGCCACAGTCAGATGCAGATGCCATAAAAAACATCTATCTCATCGTTGATGCAAACCCCATCCCGCTTGTAGCTACCTACCACATTAAAGATATGATAGGAAAGTTTAGGTTAGCTACTCGAATTCGCATGGAAATGGACTCTTATGTCAGAGCAATTGGCGAAACAGAGGACGGTAAACTAGTCATGGCTTCGATTGAGATTCGAGCTGCGGGAGGATGCGGTGGAAATGTAGATAACAACGATGAAGCTGCTATTCGCGCCTCAGCAGGTAAGATCAAACTTAACGTTAACGAGCCTATTCAATTAGGCGAAACAAATAGTGCTACTTTCATCATAAAGCACCCCATGCGTACTGGCTTGCAAAGGGATTTGGTATCTCAAGGTTACGTGCCTGCGTTTTACATACAAAAAGCAATATTTACCTATAACTCCACTCCAATAATGGTTGTTGATTTTGGAGTTGCGACAAGTGAGGATCCGTATTTGAGATTCGACTTTGTTCCATCAAACAATGGAATTCTTGAAGTTAACGCTACAGACAATGAGGGAAAGAATTTTAGCAAGCAGTTAGAATTAAAGATTTGACAGCCTTACCCAGTAGGAACATTTGCCGGTTATGCCAATTTCAAGCTGGCTAGCAACCCCTCGGCCATCAGGCCGAGGCAAAATTAATTCCTAATGAAAAGACATACGACTAAGGGTTTTGTCTTTATCGATAAATTTATGTTTCAGGGCGCCTAAAACATGGATCGTTATTACGGCCAATAAAACCCAGCCAACAATTTCATGAATGGACATAAATGCTTCTCTCACGGATTTATTGTCCAATCCACTCAAAAGAGGAATACCAAACCATTTGATTCCGAACTTACTAAAAACGGCCATTACCAATCCAGTGACAGGCATAATATACATAAGAAGATAAAGCATATGATGCCCAGCAGTTGCTAACTTCTTTTCCCATATTTTTAGTGTTTCTAACAATGCTGGTGGTTGATGTGTGATTCGCCAGAAAGTACGAAAAATAACCAATACTAATAAAGTGATACCAATTGATTTATGTAAATTGTAATAAAAAGTTCGGGGTGAGACTTCTTCAGGAGTATTCCAATTAAAAAGACCCAAATTGAATAAATCAAATGAAGTTACTTTAGGTCCGTCTTTTGGTAAGTCCGTCATAAACCATCCAAGCGCAAACATGGCCAGAATGCCAAATCCAATTATCCAATGCAGGAATATTGCCGTTTTAGAATATTTATCATTATTCATGATGTTTAAGCTCCAATAGAATGTCTGGTTATATGATAACGTCTATGCCATTATCCAAGTTAATATATTCTAACAAAATTTGAAAATGTTCTGATAAGGTTTATTCATGTTAAAACACTTTATTCTTTTATGTGCCAGCTTTCTTTATATTATTACTTCAGAGGCATCAACTTTTGAAATTAAAGAGCTCGACTCTGGTGTGTATGTTCACAACGGGCTGCATGAAGATATATCTGAAGATTACCATGGCGATATTTGTAATTTGAGTTTCATTGTTGGGAACAAGGGGATTGCGGTGATTGACACCGGAGGCAGTTACCATACTGGTGCGCGATTTCTTGAGGCGATAAGACAAGTATCCACTTTACCAATTTTGTATGTGATCAATACTCATGTTCATCCAGACCACATTTTCGGGAATAAGGCTTTCACCAAGGAAAATCCCATTTTCGTTGGGCACTATTTGCTTCCTGATTCGATGGAATTGCGAAAGGAAAGTTATCTTCGTTCGAATAAAGAATGGCTTGGCGATGATTTTAATGGTAGCGAAATTGTAAAACCAGGATTGACAGTTAAAACGACTTTGGAACTTGATTTGGGTGATCGGACCCTTACTTTGACTGCCTACCCTACAGCTCATTCAAATACGGATCTAACCGTGGTCGATTCTAAAACCAATACCTTGTTTACAGGTGATTTATTGTTTGTGGATAGGACGCCATCCATCGATGGGGACATCAAAGGTTGGATTTCGGTAATTGATGAGATGTCGAACGGGACTTTCAAACAGGTTGTTCCAGGCCATGGTCCGACGCAAACGAATTATCAACAAGCAATCAAAAACGAGAAAAATTACTTAACAACCTTGCTTAAAGACATTCGAGCTTCAATAAAAAAAGGCGAAACAATGGAATCAACAATGGATACAGCTGCAGAAAGTGAAAAAGGTAAATGGTTGTTATTTGAAATAGTAAATAGAAGAAACGTCAACAATATCTATCATTCTCTTGAATGGGAATGATAGATATACGATTTTTCAAAAAGCTCAAGACTTTAGGTTCTTGAGAATAAGTTTTAGAGTATAATTTTGCCGACAAGCATATTGATTTATTTCATTTATCTGAAGAAAACTTCTGTCCGACTTGGTAACCTTTTTAAAATATCCTAGAAAAAATAACATGATAGTATGGACGTTGGCCTTATCGTTAACGTTGCATATTATCGCGTTAATATCCATTCCAAGACTTTCATTCGATCAAAATCAATCAGTTAAGATTTTAACAATAAAACTTGATTCACCTAATTTAACGGCTCCAAAAGATACGAAGAAATCTGAACCAATAAAACAAGTTGAGCAAAAAGCTCCTAATCCAAAACCAATTCCAAAACTGGTTCCGAAACCCCAAATGATTTCTGAGCCGTCTATAAAACAAAATACGGCTAATGCTCCTACTGAACCGTCTCCCGAACCAGTTACCCCACCAGTCATACTTGCACAACCTAACGTCGAATCGACTCCAACCATCCCTCCTCAACCTGTTCCAGAGCCTGCAAAAACGAATCCGCCCAATCCTTATGATATTGAATCGGCTAAAAATCAATATGCAAGTATGCTCGCTTCAGAAATTGCTAAACATAAACAGTATCCAAGGATCGCTCAAATGAGAGGTTGGCAAGGCGAAGTATTAGTAGACTTGCAGTTAGATGAAAACGGTATCGTAATTACCAACAAAATCCATAAATCCAGCGGCTTTGAAGTTCTTGACAAGCAAGCTCTAGAGATGGCAACCAAAGCTGCTCCATTCCCCCTGCCGCCTGATGTTCTAAAAGGTAGGCCATTTAATCTTATTGTTCCAGTAACATTCCGACTTGAATAATTTTCCAATGCTTTGCTTAGTAAACTCTTTAGCAATGAATATAGGAACTATCTCTGAATTAGTTGTCTGAATTATTCAAAACTTCACAAATCTTACTTGCTTTAAGGTCCGTTTTTAACAACAATAGTACTGTCATTACTTTATATGTTTCCTATGTTAAATAAATTAGTCCCTGATTTCGAGTTACCCTCAACCGGAGGCAAAACTTTTAAACTTTCTGAACATTTTGGTAAAAACTTAGTTATCTATTTCTATCCAAAAGATTCAACTCCAGGATGCACCACTCAAGGAGTCCAATTTAGGGACAATTATCCTGATTTCGTAAAACTTAATTCAGAAATAGTTGGCATATCCAGAGATAGCCTGAGCTCTCATGAGAAATTTAAATCCAAATTCCAATTTCCTTTTGAATTACTTTCGGATTCTCAAGAATTAGCCTGCCAGTTATTTAATGTCATTAAGATGAAAAAAATGTACGGAAAAGAAGTAAGAGGTATTGAAAGAAGTACGTTCGTTATCAATGCTGAAGGTATTCTCATACGTGAATGGCGTGGTGTTAAAGTTGAAGGTCACGTTACTGAAGTGTTGGATTTTGTTAACTCTATTTAATTAGGAAATGTTGGCTTTATGGCTAGAAAGTCTTCCCTTAATAAGAAATTATTTGTCCTAGATACAAATGTACTGATGCATGATCCATCGAGTTTGTTTCGTTTTGAAGAGCATGACATATACTTGCCGATGGTTACCCTTGAAGAACTTGATAACAATAAAAAGGGAATGACGGAAGTTGCAAGAAATGCCCGTCAAGCCAGCCGTAACCTTGAAGATATTGTTGGAAGAAATTTTTCCGACTTGGAGAAGGGTTGCCCTTTATCTATCAATGGAAATAAGCATATTAGCGGCAGTTTGTTTTTACAGACTTCCGAAGTCAGTGTCGATATCCCAGGATTAGCTGGAAGCAAGGCAGATAACCAGATTCTAGGCGTCGTTGTTGATTTAAAGCGAAAACATCCTGAACGACAAGTCATTCTTGTTAGTAAGGATATTAATATTCGCATTAAGGCAAGAGCAATTGGCGTGTCCGCTGAAGACTATTTCAACGACAAGGTATTAGAAGATACCGATTTGCTGTATACGGGAATGAAAGAGCTTCCAGCCGATTTCTGGGAAAAACACAGCAAGGAGATGGAATCCTGGCAAGATGCTGGCAGGATGTACTATAGGATTTCAGGTCCTCTTTGCAAAAGTCTTTTAGTAAATGAATTTATCTTTTATGAATTTGATAAGCCTTTTCATGCGATAGTTAGGCAACAAGAGGGCAATACAGCGGTTCTTGAAGTTGTTAAGGATTTTACCCAACCTAAACATAATGTTTGGGGTATAACGGCAAGAAACCGAGAACAGAATTTTGCACTAAACCTTCTTATGGACCCTGAGGTTGACTTTGTTTCCCTGCTAGGTCAGGCAGGCACAGGCAAAACCCTTTTAACACTTGCATCCGCCCTCACGCAGACGTTAGATAAAAAAATCTATTCTGAAATCATCATGACTCGAGTCACCGTTCCAGTGGGAGAAGATATTGGTTTCCTACCTGGGACTGAAGAAGAGAAAATGGCTCCTTGGATGGGTGCACTTGAAGACAATCTCGATGTACTTAACAAAACGGACGAAGATGCAGGCGAATGGGGAAGAGCAGCTACTCAAGATCTCATCAGAACTCGAATAAAGATTAAATCATTGAACTTTATGAGAGGAAGAACGTTCCTTTACAAATTCTTAATTATTGATGAAGCTCAAAACCTTACTCCTAAGCAGATGAAAACCCTTATCACTCGTGCAGGTCCGGGAACAAAGGTTGTATGCCTTGGAAACATCGCACAAATCGATACTCCTTACCTTACTGAGGGCAGCTCCGGTCTTACATATGTAGTAGATAGGTTCAAGGGTTGGCAACACAATGGTCATGTAACGCTTGTGCGCGGTGAGCGTTCCAGATTAGCTGATTTTGCTGCCGAAGTGCTATAGTTCTATATAAAGATAACTATTTTCTGGAGTGAGATTTGCGTCGTCGACTGATGCAATAACAATTAATGAGTCCAGGTTTTTACACCATTTTAGTGGCGCAATTCATTTCAGCGCTTGCCGATAATGCTTTGTTGTTCGCAGCAATCGCACTGTTAAAGGAAATGCACTCGCCTGAGTGGTTTACTCCTTTGTTAAAGTGGTTCTTCGTCTTGTCTTATATCGTGTTAGCTCCATTCGTTGGTTCCTTTGCAGATGCATTACCAAAAGGTAAGGTAATGTTTATTTCGAATGCAATAAAATTTTCCGGTAGTCTCGCGATGTTCATTGGTCTTCCGCCTCTCCTTGCTTACGGGATTGTAGGTATTGGCGCATCAGCATACTCTCCTGCAAAGTATGGCATTCTAACCGAGTTTCTACCTCATCATATGTTGGTAAAGGCGAATGGTTGGATGGAAGGCTCTACCGTCCTAGCAATAATTTTTGGTGCCTTCATGGGAGGAAAGCTTGCCTGTAACAATCCTCACTTTGCGATGATAGTAATTACAATACTGTATTTAGTCGCAGCAGTTTTTAACATGTACATCCCAAAGCTCCCAATTGATCATACGCTGAAAGACAGGTCCTTTTTTGCTATGTTAAGGGACTTCTGGACCTCTTTCCTCTCCTTGTGGAAAGACAGTAGCGGACAAGTTTCGCTTGCAGTTACCACCCTGTTCTGGGGTGCAGGTTCCACCTTGCAATTCATTGTATTAGATTGGTCAAGGGAGTCGCTTGGTTATGAGCTCAATCACGCCAATTTGCTTATTATGATTGTTGCTGTGGGTATAGCCTTGGGTTCTTATCTTGCTGCTCGTTTTGTCAAGCTGGAGGATTCTTTAAAAGTGCTTCCTGCAGGGATAGTTATGGGTTTCTTAGTAATGGGGATGATACTTATCCATCAACCTATTTATGCGGCCATCCTTCTTTTTACCGTTGGTATGCTAAGCGGCGTTTTCGTCGTTCCACTTAATGCATTGTTGCAACATCGTGGGCATCTTTTAATTGGCGCGGGTCACTCTATTGCGGTTCAGAACTTCAACGAGAACTTGGGCATTTTGATTATGATTGGTGTTTACACAATCATGGTAAAGGCCAGCATTCCTACCAACGTGATAATTGTTGCATTCGGCTTGTTTGTAAGCTTGAGTATGACTGGCATCTACAGGTTGTATCGCAAACAGATCTGATTAATCAGTTAAACTCTTACTACCCTGTAATCAAATTTACATCCCCTAAGCAATTAATGAAGTTTAACGTGTGGTTCTGTTCGCCTTGCGATCATACGAGATATTGTTTGAAAAAATACCGACACGAATCCATGCAAAGCAACCAAATGCATTTGATAAAGTGACTTATACATCATGCTTGCAATCATACCCTCAATAAATAAGCTACCTCCGCTGATTGCTCCCATCAAACTACCAACCGTTGTGTAACGGCCAAGGTTTACAAGTGATCCATAATCTCTATAAGTATAATTAGGGATATTGCTTAATCCATTTATCCGTTTCTTTACGGTTTTAATCAACATTGATGCTTGTTGATGAGCAGATTGCGCTCTTGGAGGCACATTTTCATCGTAGCCTGGCCTTGGACAAGCAGCACAGTCTCCGAATGCAAACACATCATCGTCCAAGGTAGTTTGCAGAGTACGCCTAACTAATAGCTGATTGATTTTATTTGTTTCTAAACCGTCTAACTCTCTTAAGAAATCCGGTGCCTTAATTCCAGCCGCCCAAACCACTAACGCTGATGGAATGAATCTGCCACTATGGGTATAAATGCCCTTTTCACTGACTTCTGTGACTCGTTCACCTGTGTAAACATGGACCCCGAGTTTACGTAATTCCAATTCGACAAGTCCAGACAATCTTGGTGGCAAAGCCGGTAGCACTCTATCGCCTGCTTCTATAAGTGATATCCTAATATCACGATCTGGATTAATTTTATCCAATCCATATGCTGCAAGCTCACGAGTGGTATTGTGCAACTCTGCTGCCAATTCCACACCAGTGGCACCTGCTCCTACGATAACAACTTCAAGTTGTCCTGGAAGCAATGGCTCGACTTGCGTTTGAGCTCGGACAAGGGCATTATGCAAACGTCGGTGAAATCGTTCAGCCTGATTTTGTGTATCGAGTGCAATCGAGAACTCTCTAGCTCCCTTAATTCCAAAGTCATTCGTGGTACTTCCTATAGCAATTATAAGCGTATCGTATTTGAATGTACGTTCTGGAATAACCTCTATACCATCCTCATCAAAATAAGGTGCCGTATAGACTTCTCTTTTCGCTCTATCTATTCCTGTCATTCTACCTAAACGAAAGTTGAAACTATGCCAATGAGCTTGCGCCAGATAATCAAGCTCATGTTTTTCTGGATTCATACTCCCGGCTGCAATTTCATGCAACAAAGGCTTCCATACGTGAGTTCTTGATTGATCTATAAGAGTTATTTCAGCTTTTTTCTTTCGACCTAAGGTATCACCTAATCTTGTAGCCAATTCAAGCCCGCCAGCCCCTCCACCAACGATCACCACATGGTGCAAAGGTTTAACCAGGTTTTTATTTGCTTGCATGTCTTATCTTACTTTCTAGGTTGTATATTATTCATTGCCAGTTAATTTCGGATTGTGGCTACGAATCCAGGACTCTATCTTTAGGATCTCATCAGGCTTTAAACCGTTACTTGGGTCAGTAGGGTCCATTAAACCCAACCCTTTTGCTCCCATACCGCCATTGGTACCATGCCATATAGTTTCAAACATTCCTTTATTTGTGGCGTTCTTAGCGTAATGAAAGTCCGGACCATGTAAATTCGGTCCAGTCTGACCTTGCGCATCACCGCCATGGCATTGCGTACAAGAATATAATTGGAAAAGTTTTTTTCCGCTTTCGATTGCCTCTGCATTTCCTATGTATGGGTTCTTGCCGGTAGCAAGAAACTCTTTTGCAGCAGGCGTATCAAATAATGAGTTATTAATTAATAGTGGACTGCCATCTTGTGTAGCTATAAACGCGATTGCTGGAAGATTCTGATCACCACCGCTTACATTGTTTGCATTCTTATCCTCTTTTGAGCAGGATATACATGCAAACATGAGAATTAGTAGTATTAAATAATTTTTGTAGTAATTCACGATAATCACCTATTTAAATTAATTTTACCTGAATTTTACTGATACACCCAAAAAAAAACGGTCATTGCAGAGCAACGACCGTTTGCTTTTACCAGAATCGAATTGATTATTCGTTTCCTGTAACGCTTCCCATACTTCGAATCCAAGCCTGCACCTTCAAGACTTCATCAGGTTTGAGACCATTGGATGGATCTGTTGAGTCCATTAGGCCGATACCTTTTGCACCCATACCGCCATTTGTTCCGTGCCAAATAGTCTCGAACATACCTTTATTGGTAGCATCTTTAGCATATCTGAATGTTGGTCCAATTAGACCAGGTCCAACCTGACCTTTTGCTTCTGGGCCATGACATTGTGTACAAGAGTACAAATTAAAAATCTTGTGACCTCTTGCGATAGCTTCTGGGTTACCAATATAAGGATTTTTACCAGTTGCTAAAAACGATTGCGCTTCAGGCGTATCGAACAATGCTGCATCAATATCCATTGGCGAACCATCTTGGGTTGTAACAAAACTTATATTATCCGCATAAACATTTGCTGCTAACCCACCCAAGGCAAGCGCAGAAACAAAAAATGCAACTTTAACTACTTTATTTCCTAACATGTCATCTCCTCATAAAAAACCCAGATTACATTTCGATTAAAGTCACTTTAAAATTTTATGACCATTTTTCAATTTGTAATATTAAAAACGATTTACAAAACCTTAGGTTGACATTGTAAATCAAAAAAGCCCAGCTATTCCAGTTTTGGTATAGCTTCGCCCTTTTTCTCTTCAACATGCTCTTTATTACCCATCTGTTCTCTTGCTTTTTGTTCGATGTTATCTGCAATAACGGGCACATGCGGGATACCATAATCATCAAGAATTTTGTTTATATCGTCTTTTCTTCGATCAAGTACATCCTGAATCATCGCAATTCTGTCTTTATCTCCTTTACGAACAGCTATGGATATATTCCAATACTCCTTGCCATGTACGTTATTATCTTCATATTCTGGAACTGGTACAACAACAAGTGGAACACTTGCCTTCTTTGCATAATAACCCCCTATCGGGCCCCACAAAATCGCCACATCGATATCCCCTTTCACCAAATCGTCAATCATGTACCCAGGGGGGAGTGTCAAATCACGATATAGCCTATAAGGCCTGGCATTAGCTAATAGTCCTTTGTCAGCTAAAGGACGGGAAGGCGGTGTTTGACCAACAACACCAATAATTGCTTTCTTTAAATCTGGCGAATCCCAATCATTAATTTTCAGACCGCTATCTTTTTTATATATGAAAACGTAACCAGATCGATAATATGGCTTTGAGGTTAAAACCATGTCATTACCCTCTACTTGGCCAATCATGACATCGCAGCGACCTGCATTGAGTGTGTTACGAATATATCCAGCTCGGTCATACCAGAATTGATATGACAATTTCTTACCTAGATCTTGAGCAATTAACTCTGCAATTCTATTTTCAAAACCTTCTTGTTTTCCATTTGAATATGGCAAATTGTCAAAATCTGCACACACTTTGAATTCATTGGGATCTTCGACACGCCTTGCTTCACCACCACGACCTGTATTTTGATCAATTTCCAAAATATCTTCCGCAGAATAAGTCACGTTCGAGAACGTACATAATGCAACAGATAAAAGTACGATTATTTTAATATTTTTTACCATTATTTCATTCCTCATCGTCAATTAGCGATATTTTTAGTCCCATATAAAAAGCACCCCGCAATAGCGGGGTGCTTATATGACACACTAACTAACGTTTAGTTCTGTAAGTCTAAGTTTTACAACTATAAATTACAGGCTGAACACGTTCAGTGCACCGCCGCCAGGAGCTGCGTTGTACTTAGTCAGTTCTGCGTAACCACCAGCAGCACCCAGTGCGTCTGTTGGGTTAGTCATACCAAGGTTCATCGCTACGCCAGCCCATCCGCCGA
>CAIPBJ010000033.1 GCA_903863255.1 uncultured Methylophilaceae bacterium | reverse complement strand
GATTCAAGCACGTCAGGAAAGCCGGTATATCTATTATTCGGCCAATTATGAGGCAATGAATGAATTACTTTCTTACCTCTCAGAAAATTGCTGCGCAGGTCAGGCAGATTGTTTTTCAGGTGTGAGTTGCAGTGCGTTAAACAAGGAAAAAATTAAATGAAACGAATACACCTGCATGTTTCTGTCGACGATTTGAGACAAAGCATCGATTTTTATTCGAATTTGTTTGCAGCAGCACCAACAATAGAAAAGGAAGATTATGCAAAATGGATGCTAGATGATCCTTTTGTGAATTTTGCAATAAGCCAACGTGGAAACAAAGCCGGTCTTGACCATGTGGGTATTCAGGTTGAAGACTCTGGAGAACTTTCAGAGATGAAGTCCAGGCTTGAAATGGCAAACATGAATATGTTATCGCAGGAAAATACAACTTGCTGCTACTCAAAGTCAGATAAATATTGGGTTCAAGACCCTTCCGGTATCGCTTGGGAAACATACCATACGCTTGAAAGCGTACCTACTTTCAATGGTACTGGCGATGACCTACCTTCGAAAAGTTCATGTTGCTCTCCGGCAGTTGAAACGATCCAATTTCCTTTCCTTAAAAAGAACAAATCCAATGAACCGTGTTAACGATTTGATTGCAAAGCCTGACTCAATAAGCAGTTTCGAACGCAACCTAAGCTGGTGGGTGCTAGCGTGCATCGTCGTAGGGATTTTATTAGGTGAAATCTCGCCTTCTTTCTTCCAGGCTATTGCCAGTATTAAACTGGCTGAGGTCAATATGCCTCTTGCAGGATTAATCTGGTTAATGATCATTCCCATGCTTTTGAAAATCGATTTTAAAGCCATGAGTGAAGTTTTTAAACACGCGAAAGGTATAGGGGTCACATTATTTATAAACTGGCTGGTAAAGCCATTTTCCATGGCTCTCTTAGCCTGGCTCTTTGTTCAACATCTTTTCTCTGGTCTTTTACCAACAGAACAGATAACTAGTTACACCTCAGGTCTGATCTTGCTTGCTGCTGCACCGTGCACGGCAATGGTCTTTGTTTGGAGTAACCTTTGTAATGGGGATGCCAAATTCACCTTATCTCAAGTTGCAATCAACGACACGATTATGCTGTTCGCATTTGCCCCAATCGTTGCGTTATTACTCGGAATTTCTAACATCGTAGTTCCATGGAATACGCTACTTATTTCTGTGGTCATGTATATCATGATTCCAATCATCATCAGTCAACTCATAAGAAAATTATTGATCGGCAAGGGTGGGAATAAAGCACTTCAATCCGCTTTAAGAACGATTCAACCTGTGTCGCTATCGGCTTTATTAATCACACTGGTTCTGCTCTTTGCCTTTCAGGGGCAACAGATCATCCATCATCCATTGATTATCCTTCTTCTTGCAGTCCCTATAATCATTCAAGTCTATTTCAACTCCATGCTGGCTTATTGGCTCAACAGGAAATTCAAGGTGGCTTTTTGTGTCGCCGGGCCGTCGGCTTTGATCGGCGCATCCAATTTCTTTGAATTAGCAGTTGCAACGGCAATATCCATGTTTGGATTTAACTCGGGCGCTGCTTTAGCAACGGTTGTGGGCGTTCTTATAGAAGTCCCAGTCATGCTGACAATCGTTTCGATAGTGAATAAAAGCCAGCACTGGTACGAACACCAACAATAATTTACGGAGAATATCGAGTGCGCATCTTATTTTTATGTACTGGGAACTCCTGCCGGTCTATCCTGGCAGAAGCGACATTCAACCATTTGGCGCCCGAAGGCGTGGTTGCCATGAGTGCAGGAAGCCATCCCACTGGTGAAGTTCATCCGCGTTCCATCGCATTATTGAGAGCCAAAGGCATTCGAACTGAGGGTTATTTCAGCAAATCATGGGACAATCTACCAACCACCCCCGATATCGTGATCACGGTGTGCGCGAATGCTGCTGGAGAGGCATGTCCGGCTTATCTTGGAAACGTAATACGCGCGCATTGGGGGGTCGAAGATCCCGCAAAAGTCACGGGTAGTGAAGAAGAAATAAATGAAGGTTTCGAAAATGCCTACCTGATCTTACGAAGAAGAATTGAAGAATTCCTATCCCTGGACATAAAGACGTTTGAGAATCCACAAGCACTAACTATTCAGCTGAACAGAATTGGTCAGTTGTGAGCCACGAATCACCTTGGTTCTTGCACGATCGTCACATAACCCGTTTCAAACTCACGCAGATCTTCGACTGGAACGGGTTATCTAAATGACCTTAGGGTTTAGAACTCCTCCCAATCACCGTCATCTGTCCCCGTTTTGGCCATGATTCTTTTGGAGGAAATATTTGCTGCTTCTTTCTTTTCAACTCTGGATGAGCTTTGGCTTGTTGATAATGGATCGCTCTTTTTGGCCGTTTCACCATTTACGCCTTCCAAAGTGAAAACACTCACGGACTTCATCAATTCCTCTGCCTGCTCCATCAACGACTCTGCTGCCGCGGCAGCCTCCTCGACAAGGGCAGTGTTCTGCTGAGTCACATCATCCATTTTGATAATGGATTCATTTATCTGAACGATTCCTGAGCTTTGATCCTGTGATGCAGCGGCAATCTCCCCGATTATGTCTGATACCCTTTTAACGGAATTCACAACTTCCTTCATGGTTTTACCGGCATTTTCTACAAGTTCCGTTCCTTCAGTCGTCTTACTGACCGAGTCGGATATCAGATCCTTGATCTCTTTTGCCGCACTTGCAGATCGTTGGGCGAGACTACGTACCTCTCCAGCAACAACCGCAAACCCTCTTCCTTGTTCTCCGGCTCGTGCCGCTTCTACCGCCGCGTTCAAAGCAAGTATGTTCGTCTGGAAAGCGATCCCATCGATCACACTGATGATGTCTTCGATTTTTCTGGCGCTATCATTGATGGCGCTCATTGTTTGAACCACCTCACCTACAACTTCCCCACCCTTAACGGCAATGCTCGATGCTTCCTGGGCAAGATAATTGGCTTGTTTGGCGTTGTCAGCATTTTGCTTGACCGTACCTGAGAGTTCATCCATCCTTGATGCCGTTCTTTCAAGATTCGAAGCTTGGTCTTCAGTTCGATGACTCAAATCGGAATTGCCTTGAGCAATCTCTTTTGCTGCCGTGTTAATCGCTTCTGCCGCAACTTTAACTGTTGAAATCTGGGAAACGATCAAGTCGAGTGTCTCGTTCATGCCCTCGACAATCTTGCGATAATCGCCCATGTGTTTGGACGCGTCGGCACGAACCATGACCTTGCCCTCATGGGCAGACCTGGCAAGCATCTGCGCATCATCGTTCAACAACCTTAGATGGCTTCGGACTTGCTCGATTGTTTCGTTAATGAAAGCCTTTTTGCCTGGGAATTGTTCCATGGGCGCATCAAAATCCCCTTCTCCGAACGCCTTGATAACTGCCATCGATTTCTGATTCATTGAAATCAGGTCTGCCATCATGTGATTCACACTTTCGGCAAGCACACTAAAGTCACCTTTAAACAAATGGGCATGAAGATCCATGTCGATATTGCCTTTTTCATGCTCGGCACTAACCCATTTTACTGACTCAATGATGTTCCTAAGACTGCTGCTGATCTTCTTGATGCTCTTGTTGATAAATGCCTTCTCTCCGGGGAATTCCCTAACCGTAGCAGAAAAATCGCCATTGCCGAATTGTTCGACGCAACGCATTACCGTCTTATTCTCTTCAATATACTCATTCACCATCGCATTGACACCCGATGCTACAAGACGGTAGTCACCTGCGAATTTTTCCGGGTCCATCATAAAGCTGATATTCCCGTTCGTGTGCTCCTGAGCCATAAAATTCAGATCGTGTATCAGTGTCTTGATATTAAACCGCAAACCTTCCACGCCTTCATTGACCAATGAGAGTTTGCCTGGGAACTTTTCCAACTCGACTTCAAAGTCACCTTCAGCAAGACCATTGATGCAGGCTGTTGATTTCCTCATGACGTCAATATGATTGGCAACCATTCGGTTGATTCCTATGGCCATCTCGCGATAAGCCCCTCTGAATTTGCTTATGTCGATATTGGCATCGACGTTTCCTTTTAAATGCTCATGTTCCATGCGGGCCATCTCACTATCAATCTCTTTTAGTGTGGACGATGCCAGATACATTGCGTTAATGACGTTGACACTGTTAAAGGAAACTTTTCCCCCTCCTTGATGATTGATCTCCTGTAAAAGACCTTCTGATATCTTCTCAGCAACCTCGAGTGCCTCAACCGGCTCTGCTCCCAGTATATTCATGAGTGTTCTGAAAATATAAACAAGAAAAGCAGTCATCAAAATACCAGTAACGATGCTTGCTATAAGGTTAGCGATCGTTTGATTTTGAATCGCCTGATCCAGATTCATTGAAACTTCAGCATTTTTTTTGTCTATAAGCGTTGTGACCTTATCCAAAGAATCTATCATTTCATCCGATCTGGCATCGAATCCAGTACCGGACTGTTTCATGACCATATTTCCGGCCTGCCTTCCCTTGCTGATGTAAATCTCGGCCATCGATTTTCCGGTTTCGTTGAAAACCACTAAATTCTCGCGAACATTTTTAAACAAGTTATGAAGCTCGGGAGAAGTTTGATCCAGTTTGTCCAATAAAACATTTGCCTGCCTGAAGTTCTTTTCCGCATCTGAGAATCCGTCGCGATCACCTGTTGCACTGACATCAGTAAGAAACTGCTGGATTTGCACCACGTTGTATTGAAGTTCGTGAACATACAATTGACTATGCTGTAAGCTATTTGACATGCGATCCAAACTCTCGACCTTGTCTGACATGTATTTTCCACTTAATACAGAAAATACAGATATAAACAGGGTAAAAATACCAAGGTAGATAAACGTACGTCGCAAACTAAAATTAGTTTTCATAATATTTTTTTCCTTATTTTATTTGAGCTTATGAAAAGACTTGAACAAACATGAATCTAAAAATCGGATATTTCTCACACTTAAAACGGTGCCGAATACATTCAACAGGCATCGTTCCGCGCTTGATGCAATTTGGATTGCTGGACTGGGTAACTTGAAAGGAATGAAATAAGCCAGGCAATTGGTTTTTTCATTTTCTAAGACTTTAGAAAAGACCCAAAGAATAACATTCGATAAGGTTTCAGGTTCTGATTCCAGAATGAATGGTAAATGGAATCTACTAAAAATGTCTTTTGAAATTGATCTTGCACTTTCATGCTCAAAACATGGCTTATCAATATTGCTAATCATTTACATAGATCCCATTTCTTGGCAACTTTCGAATGCGAAATTATTGTTGTTTCTTTCCTTAGTTACCCCATGACCGAAGCGGTACCCAGAAGACCGTCTAGCAACCTATCAGCTTTGTTACGGGACTCTTGGGCAAAGAATGCCAGATTAAAAAAGCAGTTAGCGATTGATTCTAACGATTTGCCAGGCATTCAATTCTTTGAATAACACAGGTTT
>CAIPBJ010000032.1 GCA_903863255.1 uncultured Methylophilaceae bacterium | reverse complement strand
TGTCCAAGGTCATGGAGCCTTTTATTCGTGCGACGATTAACCTAATCGCTTTGGTTTTCGTATAATAGCAATAACTTAATTTCAAGGATTTGTAGACATTATGGCTGTTGAGCGGGTTTTATCGGGAATGAGGCCCACGGGGTCGCTGCATCTGGGACATTATCATGGTGTTTTGAAGAACTGGGTGCGCTTGCAGCATGAACATGAATGCCTGTTCTTCGTTGCCGATTGGCATGCATTGACGACGCACTACGATACCCCCGAGATCATCGAGGAAAGCGTATGGGACATGGTGGTCGACTGGCTGGCCGCGGGAGTGGATCCAGCCAATGCCACGATCTTCATCCAGTCCCGTGTTCCCGAGCATGCCGAGCTGCATACCCTGCTCTCGATGATCACCCCTTTGGGCTGGCTCGAACGGGTTCCCACATACAAGGACCAGATGGAGAAACTGGCCCAGAAGGATCTGTCGACCTACGGTTTCCTTGGCTACCCGCTCCTCCAGAGTGCCGATATCCTGATCTATAAAGCGACGCAGGTGCCGGTTGGCGAGGATCAGATCCCGCACATCGAATTTACAAGGGAAATCGCTAGACGGTTCAACCATATTTACGGTCGGGATGCCGGCTTCCAGGAAAAGGCCGAGGCTGCCATCAAGAAACTGGGCACGAAACGCGGTGCACTGTATGAGGAGCTTCGCAATCGGTATCAAACGAGCGGGGACGAGGAGGCGCTTGAATCCGCACGTGCAATGATCGAAGAACAGCAGGGACTCAGCATCGGCGACAAGGAAAGGCTCCTGGGTTACCTGGAAGGCGGCGGCAAGATCATTCTGCTGGAGCCGGAGTACAAATTGACGCCTGCTTCCAAGATGCCGGGTCTGGATGGTCAGAAGATGTCCAAATCCTATAACAACACCATCTCGCTGCGAGAGGACGTGGATTCGGTCGCCAAAAAGATCAAGACGATGCCCACTGATCCGGCACGCATTCGCCGATCGGATCCCGGCGATCCTGCGAAATGCCCCGTTTGGCAATTGCACGAGGTGTATTCGGACGAAAAAACCCAGGAGTGGGTCACGTCCGGTTGCAAAAGTGCGGGCATCGGATGCATCGAATGCAAGACCCCTGTCATTGAGTCCGTCCTGGCAGAACTTAAACCGATACAGGAAAGGGCCGCCCGGTATGCCGAGGACCCGACGCTTGTTAAGAATGTGGTTGCCGAAGGATGCGAGCGTGCACGAAAGCTGGCCCGTGAATGCATGCGTGAGGTCCGCGAGGCGATGGGGTTGAGCTACAGTTGAATCCGCTGAGCATTCAGGCTCGTATCTATGGGCAGGACTTCGGTGCCATGCCCAGCGATCTGTATATCCCGCCGGATGCCCTTGAGGTCTATCTTGAATCCTTTGAAGGCCCCCTTGACCTGCTTCTCTACCTGATACGCAAGAACAATCTGGATATTCTGGATATCCCGATGGCGAAACTCACCATCCAATACATGGAATTCGTCGAGAAAATGCGGGCGATCAAACTGGAGCTGGCCGCCGAGTACCTCTTGATGTCTGCCATGCTGATCGAGATCAAATCCAGGATGCTCCTGCCTAAGCATGCCGACATAGCAACCGAAGAAGATCCCAGAGCGGAACTGGTGCGGCGGTTGATGGAATACGAGGCCATCAAACTGGCCGGACAGCGTCTGGATGACATGCCGCAGGTCGGAAGGGATATCTTTGTCGCACAAGCCTATTTTCAGCAGATCAGCGAGATACATCCACCGACGGTGGTGCTGGATGACCTGATGGAGGCATGGAAGTCGATCTTGCAGCGGGCAAGCAATTTCCAGCATCATAAGGTCAGTCGGGCCGAACTTTCCGTGCGTGAGCACATGAGTCAGATACTGCGCAGACTCAAGCAAGAGAGCCTGGTGGAATTCTCGGCCCTGTTCGATGTCATCAATGACGGGCTTGCCAAACTGGTGGTCAATTTCCTTGCAATCCTTGAACTTGCAAGGGAGGGGCTGATCAAGATCACCCAGCAGGAAGCTTACTCGCCCATTTATTTACAGATCCATCATGCTGAATGATACCGATACCTTTTCTCAGGAACCCCAGAATGCCTCCGAGATGAAGCAGGTGCTGGAGGTCGCCCTGCTGACCTCATCCGAGCCTATGTCACTTGATGATATGCTGAGGCTGTTTGCCGAGCGCATGGAAAGAGCGACGCTTCGGATGCTGCTTGACGAACTCAAGACAGATTGGCAGAACCGAACGATGGAGCTTGTTCAAGTCTCAAGCGGGTGGCGTTTCCAGGCTCGTTCTGAATACTTACCGTTTCTGGCAAGGCTCAACCCTGAAAGGCCACAAAAATACTCAAGGGCGACCCTTGAGACCCTGGCGATCATCGCTTACCGTCAGCCTGTCACGCGAGGCGACATCGAAGATATTCGGGGAGTCGGCGTCAATCCCAATACCATGCGTCAATTGCTGGAACGAGGCTGGATCGATGTCGTCGGCCAACGCGAGGTGCCGGGTAGACCTTCGCTTTATGCGACCACGAGAAAGTTCCTCGACGACCTCAACCTGAGGTCGCTTTCGGACCTTCCCCCGATGGAAACGTTCATCCAAACCGGTACCGAGGAATTCGTTCTTTGATTTTATCCGGAGATGTCAGGGCAGACGCTGGCTTGCAGGCGATAAAATAGCCCACTAAAATGGGCGCAAGGTCGGGACGTGCTTTAATCATTAGACAACAAAACAGCAGTATTTTCAGAAAGCAAGTATCAACTCATTATGGCAAGACCATTTAAACAGCAACGAGACTCACGCCCCCATGTTCAGCCGACTGCAGTTAACCCCGACGCGGTCCCCCAAAGGCTGCACAAGCTCCTCGCCCTAGCAGGCATGGGGTCACGACGAGACATGGAAGAACTGATCGCCAGCGGACGGGTGACGGTGAACGGAAAGACTGCGGAAGTCGGAGTCGGTGTCATACCAAGTGATGTGGTCAGGCTGGACAGTCGCGTGCTTCACCTTCCGTTTGAAGCGGAGTTGCCCCAGATTCTGATCTATCATAAACCGGAGGGCGAGATCGTCAGTCAGGATGATCCCGAGAATCGTGCGACTGTATTCGACAAACTGCCACGCATCAAGAATGCGAAATGGATTGCGATCGGGAGACTCGACATCAATACATCCGGCCTCTTGATCTTTACGACATCGGGCGAACTCGCCAACCATTTCATGCACCCACGATACGAGGTGGAACGAGAGTATGCCGTACGCATTTTCGGAGAGCTGACCGAAGGGCAGATGCTGCAACTGACTCAGGGGATCGAGCTTGAAGATGGCCCGGCCAGTTTTGACAGCATCCATCCTCAGGGCGGGGAAGGTTCTAACCACTGGTATCAGGTCACCTTGCGGGAAGGGAGAAACCGGGAAGTACGAAGGCTGTTCGAAGCCTTTCAATTGCCTGTCAGCCGCCTGATGCGTGTGCGTTTCGGTCCTGTCAACCTGCCTCCACGACTCAAGCGCGGACAAATGCTCAAGCTTGACCCTAAAGAAGTGATCGGTCTGCTTGAATGGGCAGGATTGCCTGTTCCGAAGACGCCTCTTAAACAACTGAGTGCAAGAGAAAAAGAAAAAGCCGGGGCTGTCTTTACGCCTAAATCAAGAAAGTCCGCTTTTCCAGCCAGGGATTCGAAAGGGGAGATGCCGGAGCGAGAACCTTCCCGGCGTAGAACAGCTCCTGGCGGAAAATCCGTGCCAGATTCAAGGAAGCCGGCAAGGGATTTACAAGAAAAACCGAAGCGACCTGTCCAGCGCAGGGTCAGGCAAACGTCGGATCTTGCTGCGCCTAAGCAACAAAAACGAAGCGATCGAAACCGTGGTCGCGGTTAAACAACCCGTCGCTAGTAGTTTTATAAATTAGATGAAAATAAAATCACTTGAATTGAATAGGAATTGAAAATGATCAAACGCATGATGTTTCTTTTAGGTGTCCTGTCATTGACGGCCTGCGGCACGCAAACTGCCAAACCTGAGAAAGATTGGATCGAGGTGCGTTGCAGCGGTTTTTCCGAATGGGAAGTCTGCAATGCCAAGGCTGCAAAGATTTGTCCTGAAGGCTACGAGATCTATGACAAAGTCGACGACATGATCACCCGCAAGCGGGCCATGATGATTTCCTGCAAAAAATAGAGAGCAGTTTTCGAATTAGCCTAGACGGCCAATTCGAGCAGCTGTTCCTTTGTCAGAAGGAAGACGAATTCGTTACCTGATTCGACTTCCAGCCAAGTGAAGCTCACGTTCGGATAAGTCTCCAGCAAGGCGTCCCGATTGTGCCCGATCTCCACGACCAGGATCCCGCCATCATTGAGATAGTGGGCAGCTTGCTCGAGTATGGTGCGGGTATGGTCGAGTCCTGCTATGCCGCTTCCCAGCGCAATTTGGGGTTCGTTGCGGTATTCCTCGGGCAGGGCGGACATGGCATTGGCATCCACATAGGGCGGATTGCTCACGATCAGGTCGTAGGACTTTCCTGAGAGCGCATCAAACATGTCGGATTCGATGGCGTGAACCCGATCCTCGAGACCGTAGTTGGCAATATTGATATTGGCAACCGCGATCGCGTCCGGTGAAATGTCGATCACATCGACATCCGCATTCGGGAAAGCCTCGGCAAGCAGAATGCCCAGGCAACCGCTGCCCGTGCAGAGGTCGACCGCACTTTCAATCATTTCAGCGTATTCGATCCAGGGACTCAGCGCGTTCTCAAGAAGCTCGGCTATGAAGGAGCGTGGAACGATTACACGCTCGTCCACATAAAACCTGTACCCTTTCAACCACGCCTCGCGAACCAGGTAGGCTGTCGGGATGCGCGCATTGATTCGTCTTTCGATAAGGTGCGCCAGATGCTTCCTTTCCTCCTCGGTGATCACGGCATCCAGGAAGTTGTCGAGTGTGTCGAGCGGCAAATGAAGCGCACTCATGATGAGCCAAACCGCCTCATCGTAGGCATTGTTGGTTCCGTGTCCAAAAAATACCTGGGCTTCATCCAGGCGGCTGACGGCGAATCGAATCCAGTCACGAATCGATGAAAGTTCTTTCGTTAAATTCGGATAATGCTTCATTTCAATAATTTTTCTAAGGTCAGCTTGTAGGTTGTTTTGAGTGGTTCGATGTCTTTGACGGCGACGCATTCGTTCAATTTATGAATGGTCGCGTTGAGCGGGCCGAATTCAATGACCTGTTTGCATATGTCGGCAATGAATCGGCCATCGGACGTGCCGCCCGTGGTCGAGAGTTCCGGTGTTACGCCATAGGCCGCCTCGATGGAGGCCGATATCGCGTCGACCAGGTTGCCGCGCGGCGTGAGGTAGGGCGGGGAGTACTCCCAGACCAGGTCGTATTCGAGCTCATGACGGTCAAGGATGGCATGCACCCTTTCCTTGAGGCTCTGTTCGGTACTGGCCGTGCAGAACCTGAAGTTGAACAGGATCTCAACTTCCCCGGGCACGACGTTGGTCGCGCCGGTTCCGCCGTTCATGTTCGAGATCTGCCAGGAGGTCGGTGGGAAATACTCGTTACCTGTATCCCAGACGGTCTCGACCATGTCCTTGATCGCAGGTGCGACCATATGGATCGGGTTCTTGACCAGGTGAGGGTAGGCAATGTGGCCCTGGATGCCCTTTACCGTCAGTTTACCTGAGAGCGAACCTCGTCTGCCGTTCTTGATCATGTCGCCCACTACCTTGTTCGAGGTGGGTTCGCCTACGATGCAGTAATCAAAATGCTCGTTCCGCTTTTTCAAGGCCTCGACTACCTTGACCGTGCCATCGACGGCAACGCCCTCCTCATCGGACGTGATCAGAAGGCCAATGGAGCCCTTGTGATCCGGGTTCTCGACTAAAAACTCCTCGATCGCCGTCACGAATGCCGCACAGGAGGTTTTCATGTCGGCTGCGCCTCTGCCATAGAGCATGCCGTCCTTGATCGTAGGCTCAAAGGGCGGTGTATGCCATTTCTCTACCGGACCGGTTGGAACCACATCGGTATGTCCTGCAAACACAAGGAGGGGAGAGGATGTGCCGAGACGGGCATAGAAATTGTCTACGTTTCCGAAACGCATCCTTTCGATCTTGAAGCCGAGAGGCTCAAGCCGGGATATCATCAATTCCTGACAGCCTGCATCCTCAGGCGTGTTGGATTGCCGTGAGATCAAATCCTTTGCAAGCTCGAGTGTTTTGCTCATTTGTCGAAAAGCTTTCTGTAAGTGGGTTCATCAAATCCCAGAGCAAGAATCGTCGAATCCCTTTCCAGGACCGGGCGTTTGATGACGGAGGTCTTTTCTATCATTAAGGGGATAGCGGATCGGCTGTCCACCACCTTCCCCTTTTCTTCATCGCTTAGATTCTTCCAGGTGGTACCCGCACGGTTCACCAGCTTTTCCCATGGCAGCTGGGTGAGCCAATGTTCAAGCGTGACGCTGTCGATGCCCTTTTTCTTGAAATCATGGAACTCATAGCCGATGCCGTTTTGATCAAGCCAGGTACGCGCCTTTTTGACGGTGTTGCAGTTTGGGATGCCGTAGAGTTTCATAGGATGACAACGTGCTGTAAAAGGCTACCATTTTAACAGCAGCCTTACAGACTTGTTCAACCTGACGGATATTATTTTATCGAGCTGAAGGGGATGACGTTCAATGGAAGCTTGGTAGCGGAATTGATCTTGTCGAGCATATCCACCAGGTTCTCCTCTGAAACAGGCTGGGCAAAGAGGTAACCTTGCAGTTGATCGCAACCCAGTTCGGTGAGGATCATGCGCTGCTCTTCGGTTTCCACGCCCTCTGCGACCACGATCAGACCGAGCGTGTGCGCCAGCTGAACGATGGCGCCGATCACCGAGCGGGTTTTCAGGTTGCTTACGATGTCTTTGACAAAATGACGGTCGAGCTTGACTTCGCTGACATCGATGGTGTGCAGATACTGCAAGCTCGAATAACCGGTCCCGAAGTCGTCCATGGCGACCTGGATGCCGGCCAACTTGAAATCGTTCAGGATGGTTTTGAACTGACTCGAACTGTGCATGGCCGTGAATTCATTGAATTCAAACATCAAGGCCGATTTAGGCAAGTTGTAGGCGCTCAGCAGACTCAGGATATCATCGACCAGGTTTTCGTTCCGGAATTGTTGCGAGGACAGATTAATGGAGATCGTAAGGTCAATTCCCAGTTTGCGCATGTTGCTTTGGATGCGGCATGTTTCTTCAATGACCCAGTTGCCGATCTTGTTGATTAGCCCAAGGCTCTCAGCGGCAGGGATGAAGATATTGGGCGGAATGTCGCCTTTTTGCGGATGTTCCCAGCGAATCAGGGTCTCCAGTCCGATGAGAGACTGGTATAACCCGTCGACCTTTGGATGGAAGTTAAGCTTGAATTCCCTGTGGTTCAATGCATGCTGAAGATCGCGTTGCATCTCGAGCAGTCTGTCTGAGGCCAGTTCGATCTCAGAGTCATAGAACCGGAACTGATTCTTGCCATCGCTCTTCGCACGATACATGGCGGTGTCGGCGCACATCAGCAATTTAGACATTTCTCCGTCACGAGGACTCATGGCAACGCCAACGGAGGTTGAGATATTGATCGACTGGTCTTGAATATAGAAGACCTCGCGAATGGATTGGACGATACGCTCCACTACCGGGACAACATCCTTCTCGGTTATGACGTTTTCAATGACGGCAACGAACTCGTCACCGCCCAGTCTCGCCACCAGGTCGCCGTCACGAATAGCGGAGTTAAGTCTGCTGGCAACCGCGATCAACAGTTCATCCCCCACGTGGTGGCCGTAACTGTCATTGATGTTCTTGAAGCCATCCAGGTCGATGAACGCCACCGCCAGGGAGGTGTTATACATCCTGTTTCGCTGGGTGGATAATTCAAGGTGATGCTGAAAGAATCGACGATTGGGCAAATGGGTCAGGGAGTCGATCATGGCCATGCGACTCTCATCATGCGAGGACTCTTTGTTATCGATCGATACCAGGGAATTTTCTTTCCCGATCTTGAAATGGGTGAGTGCGAACACAAACGTTCCCAATATCAAACCGGTCGTGAACAGGGCAACGATCAATGCGGCAATGTTTGGGTTCATGGCCTGCTGAGACAGGCTGACTGTCCAGGGCGAGAAGACAGCGGCTGAAATACTGGTGAAATGAATCAGCTCAATTGACAAGGTCATCAAGAGTGAGGTGCTCACGCATGTCACTAACGTCATTTCGAATCGCTTGCTTCTTAACCAGCTGACGGAACGCAATGCAATCATCGCAAGTGCCATTGAAATAATGATCGAGGCGAGAATGCGTGGTTTGTTATAAGCAATGGGAGGCAAGATGCGAATCGCATTCATGATGAAATACGGAACGAGAATGATGCCGGTTCCGGCGAGGATCCCGCCTTGTATCAGTTCATTGTTGGGTAAGATGCTTTGACTGGTTATCTTGAGAATCAGCCAGGCAATGGAAACCGCGATGGCCCATGCAAATAGGGCAAAAGTAAAGGAAAAACTGACTGGAATAGGCAAGGAGTAGGCTAGCATCCCGATAAAGAATGTCGACCATAGACCGGTGCCTATCGTCAAGGCGCCGAGCAATTGCCATTGTGAAATATAGCTGGTCTTGCTCTTATAGACCTTGGCACTCAATATCAGTGTGCTTAACGAGGTAACGAAAGCCACTAGCATGGACAAAATTATCAGGCGAAAGTCAAAGTGTCCTGTCACTTTTCTTCTCCAGTTAAATCAAAATGATGGGGTAGTGAATTTTTTTTCATACACTACATCGGCAATTACCATGCCAAATTTAGATTGAACCGATCGTTTAAATGGCTAGTTCAAAATAAATCTATATAAAACATAGAGCTGTATGAATTAAGGTGTGTGGATAAGGTTGGCAGTTTGGATGGATGGCCGGGAAAAAGCAGTTTCTTGTTAAGAAACCAACATCCGGGTTCCCGAATGTTGGTTCAATATTTGACAGAGGTGTCGAAATTCTGACAACTTGAGTTAGATGCCTCTAAGCAGTTCATTGATGCCGACTTTGCCGAGCGTCTTCTCGTCGACTTTTTTCACGATCACCGCACAATAGAGACTGTACGCCCCGTCCTTGGAGGGCAGGTTACCCGATACGACCACGGATCCGGATGGAATGCGGCCGTACGTGACGGTGCCGGTTTCCCGATCGTAAATCTTGGTGGATTGCCCGATATACACGCCCATCGATATCACGCAGTTATCCTCGACGACTACGCCTTCCACGACTTCGCTCCTTGCCCCGATGAAGCAGTTGTCACCGATGATGGTCGGTCCGGCCTGCACGGGTTCGAGAACGCCACCGATGCCTACCCCTCCAGACAAGTGCACGTTCTTCCCGATCTGTGCGCAGGAACCTACGGTTGCCCACGTGTCCACCATCGTGCCTTCACCGACATAAGCGCCGATATTCACATAGGAAGGCATCAGCACGGCATTCTTGGCGATAAACGAACCTCTGCGCACGATGGCGTTAGGAACGACGCGGAACCCGCCATTCTTAAAATCTTCTTCGGTATAGTTTGCGAATTTTGGCGGGACCTTGTCGAAATACTGCGTGCAGCCGCCATCCATCAGCACATTGTCCTCAAGGCGGAAAGAGAGCAGCACGGCTTTCTTGATCCATTGGTGCGTCACCCAGTTCTGACCTTCCGAGCGTTCGGCTACCCTCAAATGACCCGAATCAAGGGAGGCCAGGACGGAGGAGACGGCTTCCTTAAGTTCAGGGCTTGCATTGCCTGGATTGATGCTGGCGCGGTTTTCAAAAGCTTCTTCGATGATTGTTTGTAATTGCGACATGGTTTTTTCCGTAAAGATTGATTATTGAAAAAGGGTTGGTTTAATGGGATTCAGGACGAAATTTTTTTGGCCTCTTCGCATGGCACCATGGCAACGGTTAGGAGGGCTTAATGACACGGACATTTCGTTCTTGACTCTTCGATCGCTATGGAAAGTAAGGTTAGAGAATCACCTGTGAGCCCAGTTCAACGACCCGGTTTGGAGGGAGCTTGAAGTGGTTGGTCACGGTATCGGCATTGCGGAACAAGCCAATAAACAGTTTTTCTCGCCAGAACGCCATTTCTGAACCGGGAACCGGAATGAGGGTCTCCTTGCCGATAAAGAAGGAGGTGTCCATGGCTTCCAGTTCAAGACCGAATTTTGCACAAAGCTCGATATCCTTAGGCAGGTCAGGATCATCCTTGAAGCCATAACGCACGGTCACTCGGTAGAACTGGTGAGGCAGGTGCTCGACGATGACGCGGTCGTCCTGGGATACGAACGGGATATCCTCGATCTTCACGTTGAGGAGAATGACTTTCTCATGAAGCACCTTGTTATGTTTCAGATTATGCAGCATCGCGTGGGGCACACCATAAAGGTTGGTCGTCATGAAAATCGCGTTGCCTGGCACGCGGGTCGGAGGGTGGTTGCCAATTGCCTCGATGAACGGAACGATTTCCATGGCCTCGCTCTTGAGGCGTTTGAATAGCAGGCTTCGTCCTTTTTTCCATGTGGTCATGATGGTGAATATGATCAATCCCATCATCAGAGGGAACCAGCCTCCATCAGGAATCTTCAGGAGGTTGGCACTGAAAAAAGCAAGGTCCACGACGGTAAACAAGGCCACCAGTGAGCATGTCCTGAACCATCCCCATTTCCAGATCGAGTGGAAGACGACCCCGGCCAGCACGGTCGTGATGAGCATGTTGCCGGTCACGGCGATGCCATAGGCGGCAGCGAGGTTGGCGGACGATTTAAAACCGATCACCAGCGCCATCACCGCGAGCATCAGACCCCAATTGATGCTTGGAAGGTAAATCTGCCCTTCCTGGGAATCAGACGTATGCTGCACCTTCATGCGGGGAAGGAAGCCCAACTGCAACGCCTGCCTCGAGATGGAGAACGCGCCGGAGATAACGGCCTGAGCTGCAATCACGGTTGCCAAGGTGGCGAGCACGATCAGCGGATACAGTAGCCAGTCCGGAGCCATCAGGTAAAAAGGGTTCTTGATGGCATCGTGATTGTTGAGGATAAGTGCCCCTTGTCCCAGGTAGTTGAGTATCAGCGATGGAAGGACGTAAAAGAACCACGCAATACTGATCGGTCTACGTCCAAAATGTCCCATGTCTGCATACAGTGCCTCGGCTCCCGTCACGGCCAGTACGATTGCGCCTAGTGCTACAAACGACAGCCAGGGATGGATCATAAAGAACTTGTAACCGTAATAAGGGCTCAACGCTCGCATGATGGAGGGCTCCACGGCGATATTGAGGATCCCCAATATGGCCAAACAACCGAACCAGAGCATCATGATCGGCCCGAAGAATGCTCCCATGAGCGCGGTTCCCTTGCTTTGCACCCAGAACAGGAACAGGATGATCACCAAGGTCAGGGGAACGATGGCATTGACTAGGGAAGGCGCTGCCACTTCCAGTCCTTCGATGGCGGATATCACGGAAATGGCAGGCGTGATCATCCCGTCAGCATAAAACATGCACGCGCCGAGGATGCCGATCACCATGATGGCATGCTGCCTTTTCTCGTTTCCGACGACGCTTCTGCCTGCCAGGGCCAGCAATGCCATGATCCCTCCCTCGCCACGGTTGTCCGCTCGCATGATGAACGCGACGTATTTCACTGAGACCAGCAGGATGAGTGCCCATGCAATCAGGGAAAGGACACCGAATATATTATCGTGTGTGACTGGAACGGGATGCGTTCCTGCGATGAATACCTGTTGAATAGCATAAAGAGGACTAGTTCCGATATCGCCGTATACGACGCCTAGGGCCGCTAAGGATAAGGAAGCGACACGGGATTTATTTTGATCAATATGCATCAACGGTGCTCTGAACGAAAGTCTTGGATTTTAACAGCATATTTGTAGGCAATGCCAATGAAAACGCTACTTTTGGGAAATTTTTGCCAAGGTTTTCCCGTCGCTTAAAATAATTCGTACATTTTCGCCGATCGCCACCTGGTTGACAGAATGGATCAGCTGGTCTGATTCATTGTAGACAAGGGCGTAGCCGCGGCTCAGGACCGCTTCCGGATTCAAGTGATTCAGGTTCTGGGCTAGATTCCTGACGCGCTGCTGATAGGTTTCCAGCGTTTTGGCGATGCTTGCCTTGTAACGTAATTCCAATTGGAGGAGATAAGCTGATTTCTGGGTAACTTGTTGACTGGGCGAAAGCAGCCGTCGGCCAAGAAAGTCGAGTGTCTGCATCTTTTGTTGCAGTTGATGCGAGATCTGGCGATTCAGACGCTCCTGCAACAGATGGATCCTGGCGAGCAGGGCCGACCTGTCCGGTGTTGCCATTTCAGCGGCTCCCGTTGGGGTGGGTGCGCGCTGGTCCGCTGCGAAATCGGCAATCGTGAAATCGGTCTCGTGACCGACTCCGGAAATAAGGGGAACCGGGCAGGAAGCGATCGCCCGCGCGACGACTTCCTCATTGAACTGCCAAAGGTCTTCGATGCTTCCTCCGCCTCGGCATAATATAAGGATGTCGCACTCGTTTCGTGACGCGGCCGTATTGATTGCCTGGGCGATCTTTTCTGAGGCGCCTTTCCCCTGAACCGGGGTCGGATAGATGATGACCGGGATGTTCGGCATCCTGCGACGGAGCGTGGACAGGACATCGTGCAATGCAGCGGCGTCTGGCGAGGTGATGATCCCGATCTGTCTGGGGTGTTCCGGGATGGGTTTCTTCCGTTCCTTATCGAACAGACCCTCGCTCTGCAATTTGGCTTTGAGTTTTTCGAATGCCTCGTAAAGCGAACCCAATCCTGCCCTTTGCAGGAATTCGACCGTCAGCTGGAAGTCACCCCGAGCCTCATACAAGGTCACCACCGCGCGTGCTTCGACCTTGTCACCTTCCTGTGGTACCCAGTCCAGATAACTGTTCCTGCCGCGAAACATGACACATCTTACTTGTGCACTTGCGTCTTTTAGAGAAAAATACCAATGGCCCGAGGCTGCTCGTGTCAGGTTGGAGATTTCACCAGCGATCCAAAACAAGGGAAAACTTCTTTCAAGAAGGTTTCTAGCCATACGGTTAAGTTCGGTCACAGTTAAAACCTGGCTAGCACTTTCGGTCATAAGTCAGTTTAATCCGTTACAATTATAAAAATCACATTATAAGGTAGATATTCTGAATGATAAGTAAACTATTAGCGGGTCGATCGGGTTACTGGTTGGGATTCCTTGCGAGCTTCGGCCTGGTGGCGTTTGCCCTCTACATCCAGACCAAGGACAACCTTGAACCTTGTCCCTTGTGTATTTCCCAACGCATCGCTTACATGGGCCTCGGGTTGCTTTTCCTGATCGCCGCCATTCACAATCCCGGAAAGACGGGCCGGAAACTGTATGGCATCTTGCATCTGGCTGCGGCTGCGACCGGTGCCGTGATCGCCTCGCGCCATATCTGGATACAGGCGAATCCCGATAAGGTCATGGCGGAATGCGGGGCAGGATTCGATTACATCTTCAAGAACTTTCCCTTTAAAAAGGCGATCGATCTTGTCTTCAAAGGGACCGGGGAATGCACGTCCATCGACTGGACCTTGTTCGACCTTACCATTCCCCAGCTATCCTTGATATGCTTTATTGCATTGGGTATCTACGCTGTCTATTTGGCTTTCATCACAAAGAACCGATATGTATAAATCACTTGACAACTGCGTTGGCAATACGCCCCTTATCAGGTTGAAACGCCTGGTGGGCAAGACTTCAAACACCCTTCTCCTGAAGTTGGAGGGAAACAATCCGGCTGGTTCCGTGAAAGACAGGCCGGCATTTTCCATGATTGCCAGAGCCGAGGCACGGGGTGAAATCAAACCGGGCGATACGCTGATCGAGGCGACGTCGGGGAATACCGGTATCGCGTTGGCCATGGTCGCCGCCATGAAGGGTTACAAGATGATCTTGGTCATGCCCGACAACCAGAGCATCGAAAGAAGGCAATCCATGAAGGCCTACGGAGCCGAACTCGTTCTTACGCCAAAGGATGGCAGCATGGAGCTGGCAAGGGACGTGGCAAAGAAGATGCAAGCAGAAGGGGAAGGCATCGTGCTTGACCAGTTCTCGAATCCGGACAATCCACTCGCACATTACGAAGGGACCGGGCCTGAAATCTGGCGGGATACGGATGGCAAGGTGACCCATTTTGTTTCGAGCATGGGAACCACGGGAACGATCATGGGAACGTCCAGGTTCCTTAAAGAAAAGAACCCAAGTATAAAGATCATAGGTGTTCAGCCTGAAGATGGGGCACAGATCCCCGGGATTCGAAAATGGCCGGTCGAATACCTGCCCAAGATCTATGATGCTAGCCGTGTCGACGATTTGATCTACGTCAGCCAGAAGGATGCCGAAAAAACCACCCTGAAACTGGCAACGGAAGAGGGTATTTTTGCAGGCATATCCTCAGGAGGCGCTCTTTATGCTGCGCTTCAGCTTTCCAAGACCTTGGAGAATGCAGTGATCGTCAGCATCGTCTGTGACCGGGGCGATCGTTACCTGTCAACAGGCGTATACCCTTCCTAGGTATGCTTGACATTCCATTCAATTTTTAGAGGAACCCTTCACATCTGCCATGCTGCCTGTTCTTAGTTTTGATATCGAGACTGTCCCGGATACCGAGGGATTCCGCCTGTTGCACGATCTGCCTCAGGATGTTTCTGCAAGCGACATAGCCAATATCGCCTTTCATCAAAGGCGCCAGCAAAATGGGTCGGATTTCCTGGCACTGCAGCTTCATCGCGTCGTTGCGATCTCCTGCGCATTGAGGGAAGACCAGACGTTCAGGGTGTGGTCTCTGGGCGCCCCTGACGAACCCGAGGGGCAATTGATCCAGCGATTCTTCGACGGGATAGAGAAGTACACCCCCAACCTGGTCTCCTGGAACGGCGGGGGGTTCGATCTGCCGGTGCTTCATTATCGAGGACTGATCCACGGGGTAAGAGCCCCGCGCTATTGGGACATGGGCGAGGATGACCGTGATTTCAAATGGAACAACTACATCAGTCGCTACCACACACGTCACCTGGACCTGATGGACATGCTCGCGCTCTTCCAATCAAGGGCCAATGCACCGTTGGATGACATGGCCAAGCTTTGCGGTTTTCCAGGCAAACTAGGGATGGATGGCAGCAAGGTATGGGAAGCCTACCAAGCCGGAGAGATCGAGGCCATTCGTGATTATTGCGAGACCGATGTCGTCAATACGTATCTGGTTTACCTGCGTTTCCAACTGATGCGCGGTGCATTGCAACAGGATGCCTACTTGAATGAGATCGCACTGGTCAAGAACACGCTCAAATCCTACCAGGGGGCACATTGGGGCGAATTCCTTGCCGCCTGGTCACCGTCCGCGATCTGAACGATCAATCTTTGAGTTCGGATTCATCTACCTGAGGGTCGCCCTTCCAGTTCAGGAAGACCCGCTCCGTCTTGTTGGGTAAGAGCTCGACAAAGGTCGATTGTTTCTTGCCGTTAAAGGTCGCAGTGATCTTGTATTTTCCTGGAGGGATCTTCGCGTAGAGCCTTGGACCGCTCTGTTCCACCTCAAGCACGACCTTTCCGTGCGTATCCGCAATCCTCAGTGCGACTTCGGTCAGCGAAAAGCCGATCTTGCCTTGTGAATAAAGGATATGAAGCGGATAAGCCTTTGCATGGTTATGGAAGTAATCCACTTCTTCTGATCCGATGCCCCCGCTAATGTAGGAATCCGTTGCTTTGATTCCTTCCATCACGTCTTCGTTGGCATGAGCCAGATTGATGGTGAACCCTAGCACAGAAAGCACCATGGCAATCATGAGCGACTTTATTTGGAACATCATATTTTCCCCGTTCGATTTTCAACTATATCTCATTACACATAATGGGGTTGATTCCCTGAATTTAAAGGGATACATCAATAAAAAATTACAATTTCATTAAATTTTATTGAACGGCCTGCCCAGAGTATGTCGCTATGATATTCTTTGATTATGGGCAGATGGACTTTCCAAGGTTGACCCCAACCCGGATGAAGCGAGTGAATCATGAGTTATCGTTTTTGCGTGGAATCGAACCAGTATCTTTTCAAGGATTTGAAAGAGCTGATGGCCAAGGCGACGCCCGCCCGTTCAGGCGACTATCTGGCCGGAGTTGCTTCCCGATCCTATGAGGAGCGGATGGCTGCAAGAATGTGCCTTGCGGAGGTGCCGCTGAAACGTTTTCTTGAAGAGCTTCTTGTTCCTTATGAAACCGATGAAGTGACAAGACTCATCATCGACAGTCATGACAAGGAGGCCTTCGGTGCGATCAGTCATCTTTCGGTGGGCGATTTTCGAGACTGGTTGCTGTCTGATTTGGCGGATGCAGCCTCTCTGAAAGCGGTCTCATCCGGCATAACCCCGGAAATGGCAGCGGCCGTCAGCAAGTTGATGCGCAATCAGGACCTGATTCTCGTGGCAAAGAAATGCAGGGTGGTCACTTCTTTCAGGAATACCATCGGACTGCCGGGGCAGCTCTCTGTGCGGCTCCAGCCAAACCATCCCACTGACGATGCACGGGGAATTGCTGCCTCGATTCTGGACGGTCTGTTATACGGTGCGGGCGATGCGGTCATCGGGATCAATCCTGCAACCGATAGCCTGCCGGCCTTAATGAATCTCTATCATCTCGTCGACGACGTGATCCAGCGTTACGGCATTCCAACCCAATCATGCGTGCTTACCCATGTCACCAACCAGATCAAGCTGATCGAGAAGGGGGCCCCCGTGGATCTTGTTTTTCAGTCGATCGCCGGCACGGAAGAGGCAAACAAGAGCTTCGGTGTGACGATCAGCCTGTTGAAGGAAGCTCAGCAGGCTGCCTTGTCGCTGAATCGCGGGACGGTCGGGAACAACGTGATGTATTTTGAAACCGGGCAGGGGTCCGCTCTGTCGGCCAATGCGAACCATGGCCTCGATCAGCAAACCTGTGAAGCCAGGGCCTATGCGGTGGCGAGGCACCTCTCGCCCCTGCTTGCCAACACCGTCGTTGGCTTCATCGGTCCTGAATACCTCTATGACGGCAAGCAAATCATTCGTGCGGGGCTGGAAGACCATTTCTGCGGTAAGCTCATGGGTGTGCCTTTGGGTTGCGATGTCTGCTACACCAACCATTCGGAAGCAGACCAGGATGACATGGACACCCTGATGACGCTGCTGGCCTCGGCAGGACTTACTTTCATCATGGGCATCCCAGGGGCGGATGACATCATGCTCAATTATCAGACCACCTCGTTCCACGACGCACTCTATTTACGGAAGTTATTCGGGCTTAAGGCCGCACCGGAGTTTGAAATATGGCTAAAAACGATGAAGATCATGGACGATCAGGGCAACATCCAGCCTGTGACGAGCAAACACGCGTTGCTTCAGAACAGGCCGGGGAGCCTCCCCGCCCGCCTGACTCACGATTCCTGACCCAGGATCCCTGGGAGGACCTTAAACGCTTCACACGGGCCCGCATCGCCTTGGGAAGGGTCGGGACGAGCCTGCCTACGAAAGAAGTGCTTGATTTCGGACTGGCTCACGCCAGGGCACGCGATGCGGTTCACATCGAGCTAGACAAAGGTACGCTTGAGGCTGCCATTCAGGCAGAAGGGTTCCTTGTGATGCGTGCGTCCAGCCTGGCCGTCAATCGGTCGGACTATCTGTTACGCCCGGACCTTGGCCGGCGGCTGGATGAGGCCAGCAAGGCCCTGATTCATTCCAGAAACTCAGAAAAGCCCATCGATCTGCTGATTGTGATCGGTGACGGTTTGTCTTCGCTTGCGGTCCAGCGGCATGCCTTGCCTGTGCTGATGGCGATCAGAAAACGCATTCCCTCAGATTGGCATATCGGACCGATCATCCTTGCCTCTCAGGCCCGGGTGGCCCTGTCGGATGAGATCGGAGAAACGCTCAATGCCCGTATGGTCGCAATCCTTATTGGAGAAAGGCCGGGACTGAGTTCACCGGACAGTTTGGGTATCTACCTTACCTACCGGCCCAGAGTCGGCCTCACCGATGCGAATCGGAACTGCATCTCCAATATCCGTCCGGAAGGACTGGGTTACGACCTGGCAGCGGACAAACTGGCTTGGCTGGCAAAAGAAGCCTTGCGAATGAAGGTTTCCGGAGTCAGTCTCAAGGATGAGAGCGATATCAAGCAAGTCACAAACGACCAGGCATGAGAACTTTTAAGGTTTAGGCCATGAATGGATGTGGCCTTATAAAACCGCTCTGGGTTAAAATGGCGGGATGAATAAGATTGCACCAAAAGCAGTGATCGAGTCGCTGGATCAGGAAGGTCGCGGGGTTACCCATGTTGACGGTAAAGTCATCTTTATCGAAGGCGCACTGACCGGGGAAACTGTCCATTACCAATCCACGCGTAAAAAACCAAGTTACGAGATTGCCCATGTAACGGAAGTGATCAAGGAGTCGAGCCAGCGGGTTCGTCCCAGGTGTGAATATTTTGGAATGTGCGGAGGGTGCGCACTCCAGCATATGGACATTGCGGCTCAGGTTGCTTCAAAACAACGCATACTGGAAACCAATCTTTGGCATATCGGACGCGTGAAGCCGGAAGGCATGCTGTCGCCGGTCTACGGCCCCACATGGGGCTATCGCCATAAGGCAAGGCTTCGGGTGCGCCACGTTCCAAAAAAGAACAGGGTGCTGGTCGGTTTCAATGAAAAAGCCTCCAGTTTTGTGGCGGACATGGCATCCTGTCAGGTATTGCCTCCGCATCTCTCGCAACTGATCGTTCCATTGCAGGAGTTAATTGCCAAGTTAAGCGTGATTGAGAGCCTGCCCCAAATCGAGGTCGCGATTGGCGAGGTCACGACCGTTCTTGTGTTCAGGATTTTGCAGCCCTTGTCCGAAGAGGATCTGCCGTTGATGAAGGACTTCTCGGACCGGCATCAGGTCCAGATCTGGACGCAAACCAAGGGCCTCGATACAGTCAAACCATTGTATAACCCGGGCAATGAAACCTTGTATTACACGCTTCCGGAGTTTGATCTGCGTTACCCGTTCAATCCCACTGAATTCACGCAAGTTAACCCGGACGTCAATCGCGTGATGGTCCGCCGTGCGATGCAGCTGCTTCAGCCGCAGGCGCATGAGAGGATCGCCGATTTTTTTTGCGGGCTCGGAAACTTCACGCTGCCAATCGCAAGGGGCGGGGCGAAGGTGTTCGGACTGGAAGGCTCGGAAGCACTTGTTAAGCGGGCGCAGCAAAGTACGGACCTGAATGGTTTGAGCGGGAAGGTGGATTTTAAAGTCGCTGACCTGTTCGATATGACCCCGGATATCCTGGCCTCGCTCGGGTATTTCGATAAGTGGTTGATCGATCCTCCCCGTGACGGTGCGGTAGAGTTGGTTAAGTCCCTTCCGGATGCCGGTGGCGAAGGCGGCCCGAGTCGAATAGTCTACGTGTCGTGTAATCCTGCTACGCTTGCGCGTGACGCAGCAGTCCTGGTTCAGTTGAAAGGGTATAGGATGCGTTCGTGCGGTGTGCTGAACATGTTTCCTCATACCGCGCATGTCGAGTCCATGGCTTTATTCGAGAAATAGCCTGGAATCCCGATAGGTGAACCTATTCACAATCTGCTACCTGATCCTTTGTCTGTTCCTGGGGGGATGCCATCGTCCCGATTCGCATGGTGAGATCCGTTTCGCCCTTTCCCAGCCGCCCCTCAATCTCGACCCCAGGTATGCAACGGATGCAGTTTCTGAGCGAATCAATCATCTCTTGTACCGTTCACTGGTTGCATTTGACAGTCATTCCAGGCCCATTCCGGATCTGGCGACCTGGGTGGAGGACTCGCCGACCCACTTTCGATTCTCGCTTGTTTCAGATTCGATTCGTTTCCATGACACGGAGGTCTTGACCTCGAGGGATGTCGCTGCAACCTATCGTTCGATTCTGGAGTTGAAAGACTCACCTCATTCGGCCGAATTTTCCAATATCCTCGAAATCAGGTCATTGGATGACCGCACCCTTGATTTCTATCTCAAGCGCCCGGATAAGGATTTCCCATCGAGGATGGTTCTTGGCGTCATGCCCGCCTTTTTGATCACACAAGGTCATGACTTCGCTCATCATCCTGTGGGATGCGGGCCCCTGAAATTTGTGTCTTGGCAGAATGCTCTGGTTCTTGAACGATTAGGTGACCAGCAAAGGTTTGTCTTGCAGGATGTCAAGGATCCGACGGTGCGCGTCCTAAAGCTCGTTCGGGGTGAAGTGGATCTTTTGCAGGGGGATCTTCCCCCTGAGATGGTTGCCTATCTGAAAGGCATCAAGACGATCCAGGTCAAGGAAATACCAGGCTCGAATTTCTCCTATATGGGATTCAATGCCCAGGATCCTGTCTTGAACGATGTCCGGGTTAGAAAAGCCGTGGCGCTGTCCATTGATCGGCAAGCGATCCTTCGTTACGCTATGGTCGGGGGCAGCCGTGAGGCTGGGGCGATATTGCCCCCGGAACATTGGGCGGGCAATGCTGATCTGATAGCCTATGAATACGATCCCGTTTCTGCAAAGGAATTGCTGCGTGAGGCAGGGGTCGGGCTGCCTCTCAAATTGGTCTACAAGACCTCAACCGATCCACAGCGAGTAAGATTGGCGACCATCATGCAGTCACAGATGCAGGCGGCGGGAATCGATCTGGAGATTCGAAGCCTGGATTGGGGAACCTTTTTCAACGACATCAAACGCGGGGATTTCCAGCTCTACGGTCTGACCTGGGTGGGCATCCGGACACCTGAGATCTACCGGCTCGCATTCCACAGTGAGGATGTTCCGCCAAGGGGGTCGAGCCGGGGAAGGTATTCCGACCCGGTGCTGGATAAACTGATCGACGAGGAGGACTGGCAGGGGGCGACAAGACGCATCCACGAGCAGCTGCCTTACGTGCCCCTCTGGTACGAGGGGCAGTTCGTTGCCATGCGGTCCGGTTTGAAAGATTTTGCTCCAAGAGCCGACGGAAATTGGGATAGTCTTGCTACAATCCACTATTGATCCCCCGAGAATCCACTATGCACCTCGATATTTCGATTAAGCAGCAACTGTTAACCGTCCTGGACAAGGACGGCGAATTGCTCGCCCAGTTTCAGGTCTCGACAGCGGCAAATGGGGTCGGATGCCAGAAAGACAGCGGCTGCACGCCTCTTGGTCACCACATCGTCCGAGCCAAGATCGGGGAAGGCGCCCAAATGAATACCGTGTTCGTAGGCAGGCGTCCTACGGGAGAGATCCTGACACCGGATCTTATCAAGCAGTTCCCGAAACGTGACTGGATACTGACCCGGATCCTCTGGCTGTCAGGCACGGAAATAGGCAAGAACCGTTTAGGTAAGGTCGACACGATGCAACGGTACATCTACATCCATGGCTCGCCGGATTCTGTGAAGATGGGGGAGCCTGGATCCCACGGCTGCGTGAGGATGCGCAATTCCGATATCGTTCAATTGTTTGATATGCTCCCCATCGGGACGAAAGTGCATATCCATGATGATTAAACGGATCGCTGGCGAGGCATGGGTCGTTCTCGGGGTGCTTGTGCTGACTTTCCTGTTGCTGCACCTAGTGCCCGGCGATCCGGTCGAAGTCATGCTCGGGGAATCGGCCACGCAATCCGACCGGCAGGCACTTCGAGAAGAGCTGGGTCTCAACAGGCCTATTTTGGAACAGTTTGGCCTCTATATAACCAAGCTGGCTCACGGGAACCTTGGGTATTCAATCCACACGAAGCAACCCATCGCGGACTTGTTGGCAAGCCGTGTTCCCGCGACCTTCCAACTTGCAGCATTGGCATTGGCCATCGCCGTAGCTGTCGGCCTGCCGCTGGGTATCGCCGCCGCTCTCCATGCCGGAAAATGGCCTGATACGATGGCTTCGTTCGGAAGCCTGTGCCTGTCAGCGATGCCTCATTTTATGTTAGGGCCGATTCTCATGCTGATCTTTGCCCTGGCACTGGGCTGGTTGCCAGTAAGCGGCATGGATGCGAGGGGCTCGATCATTCTTCCTGCCGTCACCCTTGGTTTCGGCCTGGCAGCGATACTCACCCGAATGACGCGCGCCAGTCTTCTGGAAGTGCTGAATGAGGATTACGTTCGGACGGCACGCGCAAAGGGCTTGCCTGAATCTCAGGTGATCATGAGGCATGCCCTAAGGAATGCATTGTTACCGATCGTGACGGTCATCGGGCTGCAGTTGGGAAGCTTGCTCGCCGGAACGGTTGTAACGGAAACGGTTTTCAGTTGGAATGGGGTTGGCAGCCTGTTGGTGGAATCAATCGAGAAACGCGATTATCCGGTGACGCAGGCATGCGTGCTGGTGATCGCACTGGTGTACGTCACGGTAAATACGTTAACCGATATGGCATACAGTGCGCTTGACCCCAGAGTGAAGTTCCTTGGATGAAAAGGCTGCTTAGCGGATGGCCGTTTGGCATCATTGTGTTTTGGCTTTGCAGCATCGCTGCCGTGTCCCTGTTTGATATGCACGCGAATCAGATCCACCTTGACAGGATCCTGGCAAAGCCGGATGCTCATGCCTGGTTGGGACATGACGAACTCGGGCGCGACATCCTGGTCAGGATTCTTGAAGGAGGCCGCATCACGTTTTGGGTCACCCTGGTCGTAACGGCCATTACTTCCGTTACGGGGACAAGCCTGGGACTGATCTCCGGCTATTTCGGCAACAGGGTCGATCGTGTATTGATGCAGCTAACGGAGGTATTCATGGCGTTCCCCGGGATGCTGCTTGCGATCGCATTTGCTGCCGTGTTGGGGCCAGGTATCGGGAATCTCATCCTGGCTTTATGCCTGACCTCATGGGTGGGTTACGCCAGACTGAGTCGGGTGCAAACGCTCGCCCTCAGAAGCCGCCAGCATGTGATGGCGGCCAGTGCCTTGGGAGCAAGCGGATTTAGGATTGTTCTCATCCATATCCTCCCCCTGATCCTGGCGCCTCTTCTGATTGAATCAACCTA
>CAIPBJ010000031.1 GCA_903863255.1 uncultured Methylophilaceae bacterium | reverse complement strand
TCCCTTGCATGTATGGTTGCCTGACTCAATGGAAGGTCCTACCCCGATATCGGCGCTGATTCATGCAGCCACCATGGTGACGGCTGGTATTTTTATGGTGGCTAGAATGTCGCCTCTTTATGAGTTATCCACTACCGCATTGTCGACAGTAATGGTCATTGGTGCAATCACTGCACTTTTCATGGGATTTTTGGGCATTATTCAAAATGACATCAAGCGAGTGGTTGCCTATTCAACCTTGTCACAATTGGGTTATATGACGGTTGCTTTAGGAGCTTCAGCCTATTCCGTTGCGATCTTCCATTTGATGACCCATGCATTCTTTAAGGCTTTATTGTTTCTAGGGGCCGGCGCTGTCATCATGGCCATGCATCACGATCAGGACATTCGCAACATGGGGGGGTTACGCAAACACATGCCGATCGTTTGGATTACGTCCTTAATCGGTTCGCTTGCACTTATCGGAACACCTTTCTTCTCTGGATTCTACTCAAAGGATTCAATTATTGAAGCTGTAGAGTTTTCGAATATTCCAGGAAGTGATTTTGCTTATTTTGCCGTGCTGGTCGGTGTGTTTGTAACTGCATTCTACTCATTTAGAATGTACTTTCTTGTATTTCATGGAAGCGAGCGATGGATGGCTAAGCATGGTGATCACCACGGCCACGACGACGATCATCATCATGGACTGCAGCCTCATGAAAAGCCCCACGCCCTTCCGTGGGTAGTAAAGGGACCGCTCATCGCTCTGGCGATACCATCAGCAGTGATTGGTTATATAGCTATAAAACCCATGATTTTTGGTGATTTCTTCAAAAACGTAATTTTCGTTAATGATGAGATACATCCGGCTATGCACAAACTTGGTCACCATTTTCATGGGGCCGGATCAATGGCAATTGATGCATTAGTCTCGCTTCCTTTCCTGCTTGCATTATGCGGAGTCCTTCTTTCCTGGTTTTTCTATATGAAACGCCCGGACATTCCCGAGATGCTGATGAAACGGTTTTCTTTCATTTATTCAATTCTCGAGAACAAGTACGGTTTTGACGCGTTTAATGAAAAAGTCTTTGCTGGAGGAACTCGTAAGATTGGCAACTTCCTATGGAGCATGGGTGATGTCAGGATTATTGACGGAGCGATTGTGAATGGAACGGCTAATTTAATTGGCAAGCTATCCAGGGTAACACGTAAATTACAGTCTGGCCTCATCTACCATTATGCTTTTGCAATGATTATTGGTGTTTTTCTGTTGCTTACTTTGTTTATGAAGGTCTAGAAATGAAAACCACTTTGATGTTTCAAAACATGTTTAGGTACTTACCATAATGTCTGTATTCCCAACCTTAACTTTATCCATTTGGGTACCAATATTCAGCGGCATATTGGTGCTTTTTACAGGAGATGATAAAAATGCAAAGGCGGCGCGATGGTTCGCGCTCGTTGGGAGTATTGTTTCGTTTCTTGTGACGCTTCCTCTTTATACCGGTTTTAATTTTAGTGACGGGGGATTCCAATTTCAAGAAGGGTTTCAATGGATTCCTTCTTTTAATATTAACTACCATTTGGGTGTCGATGGAATAGCAGTGCCACTCATTCTCCTGACTAGCTTCACAACTGTAATTGTCGTCATAGCAGGTTGGGAGGTTATTCAAAAAAGAGTAGCCCAATACATGGCATCCTTTTTGATAATGTCAGGTCTTATGATAGGTGTATTCAGCTCCCTGGATGCGATTTTATATTATGTCTTCTGGGAAGCAATGTTGATCCCGATGTTCCTTGTTATAGGTATTTGGGGAGGGCCGAACCGTGTGTATGCAACCATTAAGTTCTTCCTTTATACCTTGCTTGGCTCTTTACTAATGTTGGTTGCTTTTATTTATCTATATAGCCAGAGTCATAGCTTCGAACTGATCGACTTTTATCAGATACGCTTGCCGATGAACGTCCAAATCCTGATCTTTCTGGCGTTCTTTATGGCATTCGCAGTAAAAGTTCCAATGTGGCCGGTTCACACATGGTTGCCAGATGCTCACGTTGAAGCGCCTACAGGGGGCTCTGTTGTGCTCGCTGCCATTGCTCTTAAGCTTGGAGGGTATAGTTTTCTGAGGTTCTCAATGCCTATTGCGCCAGATGCATCTCATTATCTTTCAGGCTTTATGATTACCCTTTCATTGATTGCGGTTGTTTATATTGCCCTTGTTGCCCTGGTTCAGAAAGACATGAAGAAGCTGATCGCCTATTCATCAATATCCCATATGGGATTTGTTACCCTTGGATTCTTCATATTTAATCCATTAGGCATGGAAGGTGCAATCGTTCAAATGATTTCACATGGGTTCATTTCAAGCGCAATGTTCCTTGCCGTTGGCGTGTTGTACGATCGCATGCATTCCAGGCAAATAGCGGATTACGGCGGTGTTGTGAATTCAATGCCAAAATTCACGGCATTCGCAGTACTCTTTGCAATGTCAAATGCGGGTTTGCCAGGTACATCGGGTTTTGTTGGTGAGTTCATGGTCATTCTTGGAGCGATACAGGCGAATTTCTGGTATGCCTTCCTGGCATCAACGACACTGATTTTTGGCGCTGCATATACATTATGGATGGTAAAGCGAGTATTTTACGGTGATATTGCGAATTCTCATGTTGCTGAATTGGTAGATGTTAATCATCGAGAGTTGCTTATTTTGGTTTTGCTTTCTATTCTAGTGCTTGGATTGGGTTTATATCCACAAGCCTTAACCGAAATGACTCATGCAACAGTAAATCAGTTGTTAGAGCATATGACACACAGCAAACTACCTGCAAGCATATAGAACTGGAAAACTAGAGAGATGAATGGTATCCAAAGTGATTTATTAAACGCGCTTCCAGAGATCTTCGTTCTCGTGATGGCGATGTTTATTTTGATTCTTGACTTATTCCTCAAGTCTGAAAATCGGATTGCGATTTTCTTACTTTCACAGATTACGTTGCTTGGTGCAGCCTTTATTACAATATTTACTTATACCGGTGGTGTTGGCTATTCTTTTTCTGGAATGTTTGTCGATGATCCTTTGGCGAACGCGGTAAAACTCATGATTTACCTGAGTACTTCCATCATGATGTTCTACACTCGAAGTTATATATCGCTTCGAGGCATGTTCAGAGGCGAGTTCTATTCATTAATTCTATTTGCCATGCTAGGTATGATGATCATGGTGTCAGGCCAGCATTTCCTAACTCTGTACATGGGTTTGGAATTGCTGTCCCTATGCTTGTATTCACTTGTGGCAATGGATAGGGATAACTTCCACGCAACAGAAGCTGCCATGAAATATTTTGTGCTTGGCGCATTAGCTTCCGGGATGTTGCTTTACGGGATGTCAATGCTTTATGGTGCGACAGGAAGCCTTAATATTACTGATGTTGCTAACGCCTTGCAAAATAATGCGCAGGATCATCCTGTCTTGATTCTCGGGCTGGTTTTTGTCGTTGCGGGACTGGCGTTTAAATTAGGGGCTGTACCTTTTCATATGTGGGTGCCGGATGTGTATCAGGGCGCGCCTACTGCTATAACCCTTTTTATCGGTTCTGTTACAAAACTTGCCGCATTTGTCTTCGTTGTAAGGTTGCTAGTGCAAGGTCTAAGTGTGCTTGTTGTTGATTGGCAGGGCATGCTTATAATCATGTCCGTTCTTTCAATAGCTTTAGGAAACGTTACAGCTATTGCTCAAACGAATATCAAAAGGATGTTTGCATACTCAACAATCTCACATATCGGTTATTTGCTTCTCGGTATATTGAGCTATAGTCCAACTAATCCAAACGGCATAGCCGCTGCTATGTTCTATGTTGCTTCGTATGTGCTCATGACACTTGCTGGATTTGGTATGATCCTGCTTCTGTCCAGAAAGGGCTTTGAAGCGGAAAATATAGAAGATCTTAAAGGCTTGAATCAACGAAGTCCATGGTTTGCCTTTATGATGTTGATCACGATGTTCTCGATGGCTGGGGTGCCTCCGACTTTAGGTTTTTATGCAAAATTCTCCGTGCTTCAATCAGCCTTGCAAGCAGGATTCGTATGGCTTGTTGTTTATGCGGTTCTTATGGCGGTAATTGGCGCTTTCTACTACCTTAGAATTGTAAAAGTCATGTATTTTGATGAACCGTTGGATCATCATGAAATACGGAATTATCCCGAAATGAATATGGTTTTAAGTGCGAATGCATTGGGTTTGCTTATTCTCGGCCTGATGCCTCAGAGATTGATGGATATTTGCGCATATGTAGTCGTTCGGAGTCTTCAATAGAAATTATTTAATATCGCCATAAGTCAAAATATTAATTGGAAACGACTGGTTATGTATAAATTCCTTTTTGATCTTAACTGAATTTCAGGTTCCAATATTTTTGATGAAGTTAGCTGACCTTTTTTTCTTTGCACCCGGAATAATTCTATTCATTTTCGTTTCTCTGATTTCCGGATGTGCATCACCCTATTTCCAAAAGAATGCAGAATATAACCAGGCCTTGGTTCAAGCGGATGCAGCGAAGCGAAACGGTGAGTGGCTCAAGTCAGCGATGCTTTACGGACAGGCATCCAAGCTTCATCCTGATGAGCTTGATCTGAAATTGAAACAAGCCCAAGCTTATCGTAATGCGGGCAAACGAGATTTGGCGTTCAATATCTATCAAGAGATCATTGATGAAGGCGTGGCGCCAGGATCTCGTAATGAGAAAATAGTCATGATTGCATCGACTGAACAGTCAAAATTGATTAATAGCGATAGTGATTCGAAACCAAGAGTTACAAGCAATTCGAATTTATTACCTGATGAAGTGCTCTCATCCCATCAACAAAATCCAGTTAGAGATAACTCGATTAATCGGATCGATCGTCCAGAAGATATCCCGATTGATGCAAGTCCTCCAACTTCATATGGTTCTGAAGATCAAGCAAGACCTTCTGAGGAATCTCATAAAAACATCAAGCAAATAAGTGAAACAAACGAAGCAGTCAATACTGAACAGCTCGAAGGTGTAGTTGAGGATTGGAAACAGGCATGGGCAACTAAAGACACGGTCAGATATCTATCGCATTATTCGTTAGATTATAAAGGCGATTGCGGTTCTAATGCTGAATGGCGTGCTAAAAGGGAGAGGATCATAAAATCTTCCAGGCATATCGTTTTGAAAATCACGAATCTCAACTTCGACACTAAAGAAAATGGAGACATTTATATAAAATTCGATCAGGAATATGGGTCAGATAAACTTATTGATAAGGGTTTGAAAGAACTGATTATGAAAAAAATAGATGGTGTTTGGTTGATAACAAATGAACGGTTCAAAGTAAAATGAATCAATCTGATGAAGACCTTAAGGAAGTTTGTATTTCATCACAGACGATTGTAGAAGGAGGGATGCTTTTAGCCAAGCGAGATAAGGTCTTGCTTTCTAATGGTGTGATGAGTCAACGTGAGTATGTCATTCATCCTGGAGCTGTCGTTATAGTTGCCATAAATGAAAAAGGGAATCTCGTTCTGGAGCGTCAATTTCGTTACCCACTCAATAAGGTTTTTATCGAATTGCCAGCCGGCAAGATTGATTCTGGGGAGCCGCCAATTGTTACTGGTCAAAGAGAGTTGCTTGAAGAGACAGGCTATGCCGCTGAAGAATGGATTTATCTTGCCTTGCAGCACCCATGTATCGGGTATTCAAATGAAGTTATTCATATCTATCTTGCAAGGAATCTTACAGCAGGAAATCATCAAAGGGATGAGGATGAGGCTCTGCAATTGTTTGATGCTAGTCTCGATGATTGTTTGAAAATGATACAACAGGGTCTTATTACTGACGGTAAGACCATCGTTGCATTGTTCTGGGCTGAGAAATATATGCGAGGATTATGGGAACCCACTCATCAAATTGCTGATTTAAGATGAGTGTCGAGGTTCTAATTGTCGGGTTCGGCGATTTGGCATCGGCTATGGCTGATATCCTGACCAAACAGGATATGCACCTTGTTGGATTGCGACGAACTTCTAAAAGGTCATCGGAAGAAGTTACCTATCTTGTTGGTGATGTCACCCAAATCCAAACACTTGGACATTTGTCAAACCTTAAGCCCGATATCGTAATATATTGCGTTGCCGCTGATGCCCAAAGCGATGAGAGCTATCGTCGCCATTATGTTGAAGGGTTATACAATGTTTTGGAATCGTTAAATATTTTGTCCCCGCCAAGGCACTTCTTCTTTGTTTCCAGTACACGCGTATACGGCCAGTCTACTGAGGAAATACTAAATGAAAAGACAACCCCTGAACCGAATGACTTCGGGGGTGAGCGCTTACTTGAAGCTGAGGCGCTTCTTAAGAAATACAATTTCAATTCAACGATTCTCAGATTGTCTGGCATTTACGGTTCCGGCCGCTTACGAATGATAGAGCTTGCTAAGTCACCTCAAAAATGGCCGAAACAAAATAGTTGGACAAATAGAATTCATCGTGAAGACGCGGCCCGTTGGATATGCTATTTGATTGATCAAGTGATGCATGACAAAAAAATACAGGATTGTTATATAGTTACCGATGACAAGCCATCCTCACAGTTTGAAGTGCTTAAATGGATTGCTGATAAATTGGAAATCGATACCAGTATGATTCCCGACATCCCTCCAACGGCAGGAAAGAGACTAAGCAATAAATTGATGCATGAATCAGGGTTTAATCTCATTTATCCTGATTACAGATCCGGTTACTTAAGTTTGATATATTAGCAAATTGAGTCGCATTCCCACTTCTGGACGAGTTCTATCCCAGCCTCTGGTTTTGATTCGGGTTCAGCCGCTAATTTAAGCCATGATGTGGCCAGCAACCAAAGCAAGCTTGACATTAAGATGGACGTTCGTATAATATTTTTATGATCCCAATAACCATAACTCTCATCTGCCCAACCAACTCGCAAGCCCAGAACTTGATGCGGCTTATCGTTTACCAGCTCATGCTACATTGTGCAAAGTTAACTGTTAAGCGCGATATGATGCGGACCCTAAGCCAGTTGAAGGTGGGTAGCCGGAAACTGGCTATGTCAAATCGGCCTAAGATCGTAGAGACCCTTGCAATCCTTGGGGGTGAGCATGACACCGACAATAAGAGGTCGATGAATCAAGAACATCCCACTGCTCCCCCTGGGGTTTGGTGATGGGAGAAGCTATTCATCTAATTACTAAAATATTCAGAAATCTTGCATATTCCATCATTTTAATTTGTGCGTTTTGCATTCGATCCTACGCTGCCGATGAAGATTTTAAATCATGGCTAGACACGTTTAAAGAAGAGGCAATTTCCAAAGGGATAACGCAAAAGACTCTGGATTCTGCTCTATCTGACGTTCAGGTTCTACCGCAAGTGATTAAGTTAGATAGGAGCCAGCCCGAGTTTATTCAAACATTCACTAAATATTATCAGATTCGCGTCAATGAACAGCAAATTGCAAAAGCCCAAAGCTTGTTAAATGATAATCTTGAGATGTTTATCAAACTTGAAGACAATTATGGAATTCCTAAGTCTATCTTGCTAGGTTTTTGGAGTCTCGAAACTAATTTCGGAAGTGCCAAGGGTGACATTCCAACCATTAGTGCATTGGTAACTTTGGCATACGACGGCAGACGGCGTGATTTTTTTCGGCAGCAGTTGTTTGAAACGCTCGAACTGATTCAAGATTCTGGAATTCCTTTGAACGAACTCAAAGGGTCGTGGGCAGGCGCAGTAGGGCAGATGCAGTTCATGCCGACCACATTGAAGTCATATGGGATTGATGCTGATGGGGATGGGATGATTGATGTCTGGAGGTCTATTCCAGATGCCATGAATTCTGCTGCAAATTATCTTAAATCGATAGGTTGGCATAAAGATGAAGCAGTGGTCATTCAGGTACAACTTCCCGATAATTTTGATTGGGAGATGGCTCAGTTGAGTGTTCGTAAACCCGTCTCTGAGTGGTTTGATTTGGGTGTGAGGCCTATAGAGGGGAGAGCTTTTCCAGATCCGTCTAAAAAAGCTTCAGTTATCTTGCCTCAAGGTTGGCGTGGGCCTGCTTTTATGATTTTTGATAATTTTGATGTCATCATGAGATGGAACCATTCGTTAAATTATGCGCTCTCAATAGCTCTTTTTGCTGACCGTCTGGATGGTAATAAGTCATTGAATTTAATTTATAATGAAGATAGTCAGGCGCTTACTTTTAGCCAGATGATGACATTGCAACAAAACCTCATCAATAATGGATTCTATTCAGGGGATCCAGACGGAATACCGGGTAATAAGACCCAAATGGCGATTCGTGAGTATCAGAAAGCTCACAACCTGCCGGCAGATGGCTATCCGTCACCTGGGCTTTTGAAAATCATGGATTCAGAAGTCGATGGTCAAAATGCACAATCATCGGTGACTCAATGATCCTGCAAATCGCAGAATATCGTTTTTATCAAGCTGCTTAAATGATCTTGCGTTGTAAAGGGGTTCATCAAAGTTGTCCTCAACCATATTCGGTCATGCAACTTCACTTGTGTTAGATGGAATTCACCGCTCTCAATAATTCTTTTTCGTAAACCAAGCTGATGATCATTCAACTTCTCATAAGCTAACCCTTTTGGCATATGCCTAAAGCAAACAATATTTGTTTGGGGTTCCATGAGAACAGAGAATTGCGGGTGCTTAGAAAGCATTGCGGCAAATAAGCGCGCATTCTCAAACGACTTGTCCACTAACAAACCTAATCCCTCTAAGCCAAATAATGAAAAAGTAGCCCATAACTTAAGCCCCATCATTTTTTTTGTGCATTCAAGTGTTCTGTAACTCACATTAAATAGCTCAGACTCATTACTCTCTCCCTGAAATAAATAGGATGCATCCTGGGAAAAGGCTGAGAAACTAGCTTTTGCATCTCGAAAAATTACCGCAGAGACAGCGGCTGGCATATAAAGCAGTTTGTGACCATCCCAAACAACAGAGTCAGCTAATTCAATACCTCGTAATTTATCCCGATGTGATGATGATAGAAGTGCCGAAGCCCCATGTGCCCCATCAACATGCAGCCAAATATCATTGGAATTGCAATAATGGCCAATTTCCAAAAGTGGATCAATGCTTCCTGTCGGGGTGCAGCCTGCTGTTGCCACGACGGCAATTATAGTTTGTTTGTTGTTAACGCAGGTTTTGTGAGCCTGTTTAAGATCGTTGACATCCATCTTGCCTTGAATGTCAGTTTTTATTGTAATCACGGAATCGGTACCGAGTCCCATGATACCTGCAGCACGTGAAATCGAATAATGCGAATGTTCGGATGCCAAGATACAAAGTTTCCGATCATCTTTTCCAGTTTTCCAGATGTCTGATTTTTGTTGCCGTGCAGCCAATAAAGCAGTGAGATTAGCAAGTGCACCGCCAGAAGTTAAGACTCCTTCTGCGTTCATCCACCCAATGAGCTGGCTTAGCCATCGTATGACTTGTCTTTCCAACATCGTCGCGCTTGGACCGGTTTCATAAACAGCCATTGCTTGATTAGTCAGGGATGCGACTAGGTCACATAACGCAGCAATTGGAATAGGGGTTGCAACTTGATGACCTAGATTGTGGGGGTGGTGGATTGCCAGCGAGCCCTCTAATATATTATTTTCAAGTTGCTTGATGAACTCCTTAATGTCAATGGTCGATTCTTCAGGTAGTGGTTCGTTCCAATTCAAGTCGGCCTGCTCAGGCTCTTGCCAATTAAGAACTTTACTATGGCCTCGAATATTGTTTTGTATATGCTTTGCAAGCAAGTCGATGATTGTGTGTCCATTGGTTCGAAACTCCTCCATGTCGAACATTTGGAGTATTTTTTGATCGATATTCTTTTCGTTCATCAAGGTTAAACCGTCCTCCTGCGAAACCAACCTGTTAAGCTCATTCTTTCACGTTCTCCAGGCATAACTTCATGTAAAAACTTTTCAGAGATGAATATCACAATTCTATTTTGAACTGGAGTTATATCTCTATAGGTGTTGTCCTCAATATACAGTCTTAGTTCGCCACCCTCGTTACTATGCCATTGTTCGTTTAAATATAGTACACAGCTGATTTGTCTTTCGAGTTTGCCTTGAATTTGGTCTAAATGCTTCTTATAAAAAGTTCCGGCCGGGTAATAAGCAAAATGACTTTCAAACTCAAAAAGACCTAAAAAGAAAGCTTCATTCAAACTGATGCGAAGCTCCTCCATCATTGATAGATATCTTGTTTGGGCTGGTGAAGCGTTATTGCTATCTAGCCAGAAGGTGAAGTCACCACGAATATCATCTGAATGAGCATTAACATGGTTTATACCAGTCTTGGCTTTATGCATGTGACCATTTTTATAAATATCCTGAGCTTCTCTGGTTAACTCGGAAATCGTCTCCATATCCATAAAGTTATCTCGTACAACGAATCCAGTCTGACCAATTTCATGAATGAGGTTGTCTAGAAAACTTTTGGAAAGGATCTGATTCATTGTTCGCGATGCAATCTTCTTTATAATCACCCCCATTATACAATCACGAAAGCTTATCATTCCTTCATTCTTACCTATTTAAGCACCTTAACATTGCTTCAAACGATCCAATGCGCTAGAATTCGCGCCTGATTAGATTTTTGTGTTTCTTCAGCATATCCTTCAGTCGCGTAGCTCAGCTGGTTAGAGCACCACCT
>CAIPBJ010000030.1 GCA_903863255.1 uncultured Methylophilaceae bacterium | reverse complement strand
TGTATGAATGCAATCAAAAAAGAACACGCTCAAAGACTATGCCTCGTCACTGAAACTTGGCCTCCTGAAATAAACGGCGTTGCAATGACCTTGTCAAGATTGGTTGATGGTCTCCTTTCCCGAGAGTGGAAAGTCACCCTGTTCAGACCCAAACAAAGAAACGAAGTCGTCGAATCCAATCCGCATTTAACCCACCATGTGATGCCTGGACTCCCTATACCGGGTTACGCAGGACTTCGATTTGGCTTGCCTGTTATCCAGCAATTATATAAAGCCTGGGAAATGGACAGGCCTGACGTTGTTCACGTCGCAACGGAAGGGCCTTTGGGTTGGGCTGCTATGAGGGTTGCCAACAAGCTTAAGATCCCAGTGACGACGACATTTCATACTAATTTCCATCGTTACTGCAAACATTATCGAGTCGGCTGGTTAGGAGGCGTGGTTGCAAGGTATTTAAGGGTTTTGCATAACCGGTCATTTTGTACCATGGTCCCCAACCAGATGTTGAAACAAATTCTGTTGGAAGAAGGGTATGCCAATGTCGAAGTGCTTGGGCGGGGTGTTGATAACGAATTGTTCACACCAAGCAGAAGAAATGACAACCTTAGGAAGCAATGGGGACTGTCGGATAACGATATCGCAGTGATCTATGTTGGAAGACTGGCACCGGAAAAAAATCTTGATCTTGTAGTGGAAGCCTATTCTGAAATGCACAAGCAAAATCCCAAACTTAAGATGATTTGGGTAGGTGAAGGGCCACAATACAATCGGTTAAGAAAGAATCACCCTCATCATTTCTTTATGGGTTCAAAGGTTGGTAAAGAGTTGGCTGAATGCTATGCATCAGCCGACGTGTTCTTGTTTCCTAGCATGACTGAAACTTATGGAAACGTTGTTGCGGAAGCAATGGCAAGCGGCCTCGCGGTGATTGCATACGACTATGCGGCGGCGGCAATCCATATGCGACATGAAGAAAACGGACTTTTAGTTTCGTTTGGTGATTCAGACTCATTTGTAAAAAATGCCAAAATCCTGAGTAATCAGTTTGATCTGGTTAAAACACTCGGTAATCATGCTCATTTGACGCTTAAAAGCTCAAGCTGGAAAGACGTATCGGATGTTTTTGAGCGCAATCTGCTTGCAGCGATATCCCAGGCTGAAAGCCTACACGTTAATGCAACCGAATATTCATCATCCCTTAGTTAATTCTTCATCAAATTGCAACACTGCAATGTAATTCTTTGCATATGAAAAAATGCATTAAAAATTGTCAATTTCATCGAAACGGTGGCAACTATGTCTTATAAAATCACGATGTACAATCGCATGATGGCATGGGACAGTGCGCTGTGCGTGAAAGTTAACAAGACCAGTCACTTTCGTGCCGTCAGGCTTTGGTTTCGCCTGATAAGCCGTTTGGGTGACGGCGTGTTCTGGTATACGTTGATGCTTGGCATCCTCATCACCCAGGGCCAGTCGGGTGTGCTTCCTGCCTCCCATATGGCATTGGCCGGGCTCACTGGTACAATGGTCTATAAGTGGCTGAAGGGTAAAACGCTGCGCCCAAGGCCTTACGAAGTTCATCAAGATATTTGGTTAACCGGACGTCCATTGGATAGGTTCAGCTTCCCTTCAGGACATACGCTTCATGCAGTAGCATTTTGCAGCGTGGCCTTATTTTACTACCCGATACTGGCCGGATTGTTGATACCATTCACGATGATGGTTGGCATGTCACGTGTCGTACTCGGTTTGCATTACCCAAGCGACGTATTGGCTGGAAGTCTTATAGGCGGAACCATCGCTTTCGTTTCAATCCTCATCCTTTAATAATCGTATTCATCCTCGATCGTAAGTCTTATTTTTGCTCAGCTGAATGAAGCGGGTTGTTTAGCTATCTGGTTGGCCAGGCCTTAGGTTGGTCTTGATCCAAAGATTGGATTATTTGTTATCCTCAGCATCAAGGCGAGGCGGGGAGCACAGTATCATCTCTCACTCAGTTTGCGAGCGAGTCAAATGTATACATCACCCTGAATGACTAGGCTTTACGGCTCAACTTGGTAAATAAAAATCGATTAACTATCTCAATCAGTTCGTTGCAGGAACGAAGTAACTGATAGGTGCGGGATGAAGCAAAGCAAGGTCTCCCAAGCATTCCAGACGCCATGCGCTCATCTGGGAGGCGTTCAAATGGGACAGTTCAGCTTTCCAGGAAGGTTGAATGCCTGATAACACGATGCCTATATCATTGATTGCAGTCTGTGTTTTGGAAATATAGTAAACAAAGTGCTTGAATACGCGTTTGTCGGCAATTCGAATGCTCATATAGATCAAATGAGGCAATCGCACTTTTCGAAGTACGGTATCCCAAAAACTGAGCCTTCGTAATGCCGATCTGGCCGCTTTGTCGGAGCATTCGAAATGCGGAGCAATAAATTGAATCAATAGTTCTTTGTGTTTATTTAAGAGTCGACCAGGACTTGTATGTAAAAGTGGTGCCAAGTGAGCATCCATTGCCCATTCAGAGGCAATATGAGTGGTCATTCCATTTTCCAGCCACATGGCTTCGTGAGCAGGTACAAAATGATTATGAGCAATGACATCCACATAAAGGTGGCTAGCGTATCCGATTGCGATTGCCAGCTCCTCGTCGGTTTTTGCCTTCTCCAGAAGCTGGTGGGC
>CAIPBJ010000029.1 GCA_903863255.1 uncultured Methylophilaceae bacterium | reverse complement strand
GTTGTCGATGTGTTCCCTGCTGCTGAAAAGGAAATGGTTCGGTCAATGTTATCTGAATCGTTGCGAGCAGTCATATCCCAGACCTTATGCAAAACCAAAGACGAGTCGGGGCGGGTTGCGGCTCACGAGATCATGATTGGAACGCCTGCAATCAGAAACTTGATAAGGGAAAACAAGATTGCGCAAATGTATTCAGCTATTCAAACTGGACAGAACGTAGGCATGCAAACGTTGGATCAGAACCTTTCTGAATTAGTGAGAAGAAATATCATATCGGTAAATGAAGCGCGCACGAAAGCGGCTAATAAAGATACGTTCCCAGCTTAAAAAATTGAGGGTAGATTATGGATCAAGGGCAAGCAGAAAAATTCGTATTTGATTTGTTGCGCATGATGATGTCAAAGAAGGCATCCGATTTGTTCATAACCGCTGGATTTCCTCCTGCGATGAAAGTCGACGGTAAGATCACACCTGTTTCTGGTCAGGCATTGAGTGTTCAGCAGGCTAAGGAAATTGCAAGAGCAATCATGAACGATAAGCAGGCTTCTGAATTTGAAGAAACCAATGAGTGTAACTTTGCAATCGGTATTCCAAACTTTGCACGATTCCGAGTCAATGCGTTCGTTCAAAGAGGGGCGACGGGTTTGGTGTTTCGGACGATTACGACAAAAATCCCAAAATTCGAAGAACTTGGCCTCCCTGAGATCCTTAAAGATGTGGCGATGACGAAGCGGGGATTGGTTATCTTTGTCGGCGGGACCGGATCAGGCAAGTCCACTTCTTTGGCAGCCATGGTAGGGCATCGAAATGAACACAGTTATGGTCACATCATCACGATTGAAGACCCGATTGAGTTTGTCCATCAGCACCACAACTGCATTATTACCCAACGAGAAGTGGGTGTGGATACCGATAACTGGTATTCTGCATTGAGAAACACCTTGCGTCAGGCCCCCGACGTGATCCTGATCGGTGAAATTCGAGATAAGGAGACCATGGATTATGCGATTGCTTTTGCTGAAACTGGCCATCTGTGCATGGCTACTCTGCACGCAAACAATACCAACCAGGCAATTGACCGTATAATCAATTTCTTCCCTGAAGACCGTCGTCACCAGTTGCTGATGGACTTGTCGCTGAATGTGAAAGCATTCGTTTCCCAACGGCTGATCCCAAAGGTTGGTGGAAAGGGGCGTGTGGCAGCGATGGAAGTGATGCTGAATTCACCCTTGATCTCCGATTTGATTTTCAAAGGTGACGTGCATGAAATCAAGGAAATCATCGGTAAGTCAAGGGAGTTGGGCATGCAAACTTTTGACCAGGCACTTTTCGATTTGCATGAAGAGGGATTGATCTCCTACGAGGATGCACTTCGAAATGCAGATTCAGTAAACGATATTCGATTGAAAATCAAACTGGAAGGTAAAGACGCCAAAGACAAGGATTTGTCTGTTGGATTGCAGAATCTTGGAATCCTTTAGGCGGACCTAGGCTTTGAATATTAGCCCCCTGCATAATACGCAGGGGGCTTTTTATTTAAATGTATGAAACCAATTAATCAGCCTTAAGAGGGTCGTTCGACCACATTCTGATGTGACATCATTGTGATATAATCAGATACAGTTACCAATATCTCCATGCTTCGATTTAAGTTATAAAATTAGACCGGCGTCGTTCATCATCAGTTGAATAGGATGCCATCTGATAACGAAAAATTACGTTTGAAGTATGCGAAGCTAAAAATTTAGTTTTTGAGGATTGTCCATGCGTTTAGGCTTGATAGCCATTTTTATTGCAGCATTATTGTGTGCATGCTCAGTCAAAACGACAAAGCCGGACCTTAAAGTCGAATTGCCAAGTTCATGGCGAAACACGCCTTTGGTAGCGAATCTCCAATCCAGGTCGGATAAATGGTGGACGGCCTTAAATGATCCCATCCTTAATGATACTGTTACTTTGGCATTGCAAAATAATCTGACTGTAGCTGAGGCAGTGGAGCGAAGAAACGCCGCCAGAGCGATTGAAAAGGCCGCGATCGCAAACCAGCGTCCTCAAATCGGATTCTATGCAGGGCCCGATAGCTCCGTACGTGTGCTGCCAAAGTCAATTCTGGACAACGAGGACCAATCCAACACATTGTCATCTTATCGTCGTTCAAGCGCTTATTTGGCCGGTTTCGATTTGAACTGGGAACTTCCGTTTTTTGGGCGAGGTAAAGGAGTTCGAGATTCGGCACAGGCAAATATTGATATAAGCCAGGCTGATGTTTCAGCAGCAAAGATTAGTCTGGTTGCCGAAGTGGTCAGGGTTTATGAGGAACTTCGTGCCGCGGATGAAAAGACAAGTTTACTTCAGGATATGTCCGAAAAATATAAGTCCTTGGATGAACTTGTCTCAAAGGCCAAAAGTGCAGGCCTTATGTCAGATGCGGATCAGATTGAAGCTCGCAGCGCCCTGAATGATGCAGAGTCTGCTCTGTCCGATGCATCATTTTTGAGAGAGTCGGCGATTCAGCGACTGGATGTACTCTGCGGATTAACCTCTCCGAAGGCAGAATGGCTGAGCCAGGCTTCAATTCCTTGGCAACTTGCTCATGCGGGGATTCCTCCATTTGATATACCTGCCTCCCTGATTCGTGGCAGGCCTGATATTCATCGTGCTGAAGCAGTTGTGCTGCACAATGCAGGCGAGCTTGGGATCGCCCGAGCGGATCTTTACCCAAAATTTGGGGTAGAGGGGGCATTGATGCTCTCTGGAAGCCTTACTAAAAGCAGCAAGTCGAGCTCGATCGTTCAATTGATTGCGCCTTATGTGCGCATTCCCCTACTAGACTGGGGTTTAAATAGGGATATGGTCAATGAGAGAGAGGCAGAATTGAGGGAATCCGTCCTTGCCTATCGAGAAGCCGTTATTTCAGCAATTGCCGAAACCGAATTGGCCATCGCAAATTTCAATACCTATGATGAACATTTGCAGAGGATGGAAAAGGAAAGCAAGATGTTACAGGACAGTTCATCTAGAGCTCAGGATGCTTTCAAGTCAGGCTATTTCAGTAACGTGGAAGTACTTCGCGCTGAAATTAAGCTGAGTCAACGCAAACTGCAGCAGATTGATACAAAAGTTTCGTGGGTAACGGCCTTTGCCGGTGCCAATAAAGCCCAAGCAAGCATGCTTATCGAATCTTACCCGGATGGGAAAAATAATTAATTTGCTACATGTAAGCACGCGACAACATGTACTATTTATGAAATAAGCCAGTGATGAAGAGATTTTATGAAAATTAACAGGTCAAAATTTAAACGTACGTTTTTAATATTCTTGCCGATTGTCCTCCTGGTCATTGGTTTTCTAAAAATGTCCTCTCCTGCAGCCAATAATGACCCTTCTTCCAAAGAGAATGCAATTACCGTAACCGCGATTGCTGCACAGCAGATGTCAGTTCCAAGAAAACTGGTTTTTTCAGGGCCGATAGTGGGGCGGGACGAAGTGCCAATTTTCTCGGATTTGCCACAGGGAAGGATTGATAAGATACTTGTGGAAGAAGGGCAGCATGTAAAAGCTGGTCAGGTCCTAGCCACGATTGACAGTTCCAATCTCGTAATTCAGAAATCTCAGCAGGAGGCCAATGTTCAGCGTGCAATGGCTTCAATATCACAGCAGGAGTCTGCAATCGAAGAGGCTCAGGCACAATTAGCCCAGGCAAAATCGGAACGTATAAGGGGGGAGGCGGTTGCAGAATCCGGCCTTCTTTCAAAGGAAGCGTCTGAACAAAGAATAACAGCCGAATCGTTGGCAGGAACCCATGTTCAGGCTGCCAAGAATAGCCTGAAACTTGCCCAGGCTGACCTGGCGTTGGCCAATGCCCAACTGGCAGAGTCTGATCTCCACTTAAGGCAGGCAACAATCAGGTCTCCCGTTTCTGGAACGTTGATTGAAAGAAAAGCTAAAACAGGTATGTCTATTGGTCAGACGACCGAAGCACTTTTTCAGATTTTAAGAGATGATGATATTGAAGTTGAACTGGAGGTCTCTGGGTCGGATGCGCCGAGACTAACTAAGGGGATGCCAGTAACAATTCAGATCGTTGGCGATGTTTCTGGAGCTTCAGTTAATGTGTCTGCGGAAACTGTGATGGATCAGGTTAACGCCTGGGCTGAAGCCTGGAGCAATAAGGATATAGAAAGCTACCTTGGCTCGTATTCTTCACATTTCTTACCTGACAATCAACGCAGTAAAAAATCCTGGGAGTCGCAAAGACGCAAGAAACTCGAAACAAAAGATAACATCTCAGTCAGGCTGGAAAACATAAATGTTCATGTAGAAGGAAATAAGGCTAGCGAGCAATTTCTTCAACACTTTCAGAGCAAGTCCATAAGTGATGACACCTATAAGCAATTGGATCTGGAATTGGAAAATGGGCATTGGCTTATTGTTAAAGAGAAAATAATTGATAAACCTTTGAATGTTGAGCCTGTCGTTGCAGAACCGAACAGCAGTGACATAACAATCTATGATGGAAAAGTTAGCAGGCCTGCCACTCAGATTGGAAGAATGGATCAGATTGCAAAGGTCCGTGTCAGGTTTGATCGAACACCCAGTGTGATTTTAGGTCAGTTTGCCCGTGTTTCAGCAACATCCTACTCGAGATTAGGCTACTTCATACCGGAGTCTGCGGTAAGGTTCGAAGGAGTATCAGCCTCCGTATACACAGTTAAAAATGGACTGGCTGTTCGAGTGCCCGTCAAAGTCGGTGAGCGTATTGGAGATAAAATCGAAATAACGGAGGGTTTATCACCTAACATGCTTATCATCGATAGTTCCGCATCCTTTTTAAGTGACGGGGAACCAGTTAGAGTGAAAATGAGGCCATCTAAAGTATGAGCTTAAGAATTTCCTCAAGGGCGATCAGGCGGCCCCTTGCACCCTTTGTTATTTTTTTTGGATTGCTTGTTTCCGGATTAATGGCATTCTCGCAGCTGCCAATCAACGGCATGCCCAATGTACTCATTCCAGTAATCAACGTTTCGGTCTATCTGCCAGGAGCTGCGCCAACAGAGATTGAGTCACAAATCACAAATCGCATCGAGTCAGCGGTCGGAAATGTCGGAAACATCAAACATATCACTTCAACCGTTACCGACAGTGTTTCAAGCACAAGGATAGAATTTCAACTTGGTACAGATATCAATCAGGCGCTTTCCAAAGTGAGAGACCAGATGATTGAAGTAAGGCCTCTTCTGCCAAAAGGATCTGAAGAGCCGATAATCCAGAGCATTGATGCTGATATCGTCCCTATCCTTACCTTCACTGTTAAGGCTCCCCAGCGTTCAATTCAAGAAAGTTCCTGGTTTATAGACAATCAGATCGTTAAAGAGCTTTTATCCCTAAAAGGTGTAGCAAAAGTTCAACGGCTTGGCGGGGTTGGAAGGGAGATACGCATCGAACTCGATCCGAGTAAATTGCAAGCCTATGGGATCACTGCGGATATCATCAATGATCAGCTTAGGGAGACTGTTTTAACCTTGCCTTCTGGCAGGATAGAGAATGATAATGAAGAGACGCTCATCAGGACGGTTGGATCACCTAAGGATGCAAGAATATTAGCCAATACTTCGATTTCATTACCAGGTGGACGATTTGCAAAACTTGGTGATTTGGGTTTGGTTATTGATTCCGATTCGCAACAGCGCCAGATTGGAAGACTCAATCAAGAGCCCGTGGTTGGATTTGCAATTTATCGTTCAAAGTCTGCAAGTGAAGTAGCGGTTGAAAAAGAAGTGAATCAAACCTTATCAAAGATCCAATATACAAACCCTGATATTGATTTCGTAGAAGTTCAGTCTATGGTGGGATTTACAAAGGATACCTATCATTCTGCACTTTGGTCTTTTATAGAAGGCGCGCTCCTTGCCGCTGTGGTGGTGTTCGTATTTTTCCGTAATTGGCGTGCAACCTGGATTACCGCATTGGAAATTCCGCTTTCGGTAATACCAACTTTCCTTGTCATGAAGTCAATGGGTTTCTCGCTGAACATGGTCAGTCTTCTTGCATTATCTCTTGTTTCCGGAATTTTGGTGGATGACGCAATTGTAGAAATAGAGAATATTTTAAGACATTTAAAAATGGGTAAGTCTCCTTATCGAGCAGCAATGGATGCGGCGGATGAGATAGGCTTGGCCGTCGTGGCAACGACTGTTGTGATCGTCGCAGTATTTGTCCCGGTTAGTTTTATGGGGGGGATTGTCGGACAATATTTTATTCAATTTGGCCTGACAGTTGCGATCGCCACAGTTTTCTCATTAATAGTTGCACGGTTGATAACGCCAGTTCTGGCTGCTTACTTCCTAAAGCCATTCCAAAATGATCAACTTAACGTTGCCTGGATCGATCAATACAGCAGACTTCTCGAGAAGGCATTGTTAAACAGAAAACTGACTTTGCTTATAGGCGCAATAATTTTCGTGATCACCTATTTCATCGGAATTAATCTCCCTACGGATTTCATGCCATTTGAAGACAAGTCCGAATCCTCATTGCAAGTCGAATTGCCTGCTGGTTCGAAGCTTGAGGATACGGATAGAACATTATCAATGGTAACCGATAAATTATTGAAAAGACCGGAGGTCAAATCGGTATTCACACTTGCCGGAAGTCCGGATAGTGATACCAATATCGATGGGGAAGCGAGAAAGGCAACCGTCATTATCAAGCTTAAGCCTAGAAATGAGCGTTCAATTGATGTGAAAACGTTTGAACATGATTTGCTAAAAGATTTCGAGGATATTCCCAATGCACGAATCGCTGTTCTAAATGAAAACGGTAGCAAGGCGCTCACACTGTCCTTGAGCAGTGAGGATCCTGTCCTTTTGGAAAAGACAGCTTCTTCGCTTCTTGTCGAACTTAGAAACTTGCCGGAACTCAAAGAGGTTTCTTCTACCATACCGTTGCCCCATACAGAATACGTCATCACTCCGCGAACTGAAGACGCGTCTAGACTCGGCGTTACAACTGATTCAATCTCGGAAACCATTCGTATAGCAACCATGGGAGACTTGAATTCAAGTCTGGCAAGAATCAATATCGCTGGAAGACAGATCCCGGTTAGGGTGCTAATCGACCCCAATTCAAAAAGGGACGAATCAATTTTTAGCCAGCTACTGGTTCCCAATGCAGATGGAAAGATGATTCCGCTAAACGCCATCGCTGATATAAATCTGAATGCCGGCCCTTCTAGTGTTGAGCGCTACGATCGTGAACGTCAGATAACAATGGAAGCAAACTTAAATGGAGTGACGCTTGGCGAAGCACTGGATGCCATAGATAAATTGGATGGTATTAAAAAACTTCCTCATGGTGTAAGACGTTATGACACAGGTGATGCTGAATTGCTGAAAGAGATGTTTGATTCTTTCTCAATGGCGATTGTCGCTGGTGCCCTTATTGTTTTGGGCGTTCTGATTTTACTTTTTAGAACGGTGCTTCAGCCTTTGACCATCATGATTGCATTGCCGCTTTCCATTTTTGGAGCATTCCTTGCGCTAATGATCGCTCATGCCTCTCTTTCGCTTCCGGCAGTAATTGGCGTTTTAATGCTAACAGGGATTGTCGGAAAGAATGGAATATTGCTGGTGGATTGTATTATTGACAATGTGAAAAAGGGCGAGTCCCGACACTTGGCCATCGTAGATGCTTGCCGGCAAAGAGCCAGGCCGATTGTGATGACATCGGTTGCGATGATAGCGGGAATGATCCCGCTGACCCTTGGTTTGGGAGCCGGGACTGCATTTAGGCAGCCTATGGCAATAGCAGTAATTGGAGGATTGGTCACCTCCACTGCCTTAAGCTTGTTATTTGTCCCAGTAATATATACGTTCGTTGACGATGTAGAGTCCTGGCTGACACCTAAGCTTAAAAGTTTTATGACGGTTGAAGCAACTTCCTGATCTGCTTAAGCAAGCAATGCTTAGATTTTAGATTGATACACAATATGACCATTCACTAACGTGTATCGGACTTTACCCGGTACTTCCAACCCCAAGAATGGCGTGTTCTTTCCTTGGCTTCGTAGTGCCTTAGGTTCAATCTTCCAGTAGACGTTTGGATCGAAAATACACAAGTTTGCATCATAATTCAAGCTGACATGACCTCCGCTGACGCCAAGGATTTTAGCGGGTGCGGACGTAATCACCTCAAATGCTTTCATTAGCGGTGTTTTACTCTCGTAGGCCCATTTCAATGTTAGGGGCAATAGCAGCTCCAGTCCTGTAGCGCCCGCTTCGGATTCAGCAAATGGAAGCAATTTCGCATCATCATCGACCGGGGTATGATCGGAACATATCGCATCAATTGTACCGTCTGCAACACCTGTGCGAAGCCTGTCTCGGTCTTTTTGTGATCGAAGAGGCGGTCTGAGATGACTATTTGCGTCAAAATAACCAATATCCAGTTCGGTAAGATGGAGATGGTTAGCGCTCACATCGCAAGTGATGCTTGACCCTTCAATCTTTGCTTGTCGGACCATTT
>CAIPBJ010000028.1 GCA_903863255.1 uncultured Methylophilaceae bacterium | reverse complement strand
TGCAAGAGGTCTTTAGAGCAATTGGTCGATTAAGTAGGTCTCATGCCACCGTTTTGATCAATGGCGAGTCAGGAACAGGTAAAGAGCTCGTGGCAAGTGCACTCCATCGTCATAGTCCACGTTCGGACAAACCTTTTATAGCGATCAATACCGCTGCAATTCCTAAGGACTTATTGGAATCGGAATTGTTTGGTCATGAACGGGGGGCATTTACGGGTGCTCAAACGGCGCGTCGAGGAAGATTTGAACAAGCGGATGGAGGAACGTTATTCCTGGATGAAATTGGGGATATGCCTTCAGATTTGCAGACAAGGTTGCTTAGAGTGTTATGCGATGGCCAGTTTTACCGTGTTGGAGGACACCAGCCTGTAAAGGTCAACGTTCGAATCATCGCTGCGACTCATCAAGATCTCGAAGAAAGGGTTAAGCAAGGTCTATTCAGAGAAGACTTGTTTCATCGTTTAAACGTCATAAGGTTAAGGTTACCAGCCTTACGCGAGAGGAGGGAGGACGTTCCGCTTCTTGTAAAGCATTTCCTGCAGCAAAGTGCTCAAGAGCTTGGAGTCGAAACTAAACAACCTTCAGCGGCGGCACTGCGCTATCTAAGTACTATGGGTTGGAGCGGAAATGTGAGGCAGCTTGAGAATGTTTGTCATTGGCTTACTGTAATGGCACCAGGACAGAATATAGACGTTGCCGATTTGCCGCCTGAACTCAAGGAAGATTCCACAAAACCCTCGAATGCAAGTTCATGGCAAGATGCACTGGCTCAAGAAGTGATGGATGCCTTGAACCGAGGCGAGCAAAACATATTGGAGGCTCGCACGCGTGAGTTTGAAAAGATTATGATAATAAAAGCACTCCAACATACTGGTGGCAGGCGTATCGAGGCCTCGAATCAGCTAGGTATGGGTCGTAATACCTTGACTCGCAAAATTCAGGAACTGGGTATCGAGGAATAGGGGTTCTACAAACCTAAAGAATCTGAACAGCCACTTGTTTCGTGAAGAAACTGAAACATAGATACTTGTATTGCCATCCATATGTGATGACAGCTTCCTGAAAAGCTTTGAATTCATCCTCGCGCCAATGCATGTTTCCTATGTATTCATCAAAGATTATTACTGTACCTTTAACAATATAACTTGATAGCTTATCAAGCACGGTCTTTGTCGAGCTGTATAGATCACAATCTATGTTTAATAACCGAATGGTTGATCCATAATGTGTACAGAACTCTGGGATTGAATCTTCAAACCATCCCTTATGAAGGGTCACATTTTTAGGAACCTTGGGCAATTGGCCTCGAGTTGAGTAGGCACCTTTGGCTTCATGGTGCCATTCCTCTGGCAATCCTTCAAAACTATCAAAACCATGTACATCCTGTTTCGCTAAATTCGCTATTTGCCTGATACTGTTGCCATGTCTTACACCAAACTCAAGTACCAATCCATCCTGATTGGTGTGTTGGAAAGCGTGTTTGAATGTTTCATACAGACTTCCAAAAATAGGTAACTGTGACCCTTTGTTAGACTTTAGGTAATTCCAAGCATCGATCCTTGCCTGTATAAGGGAAGATTCCTTACTAAAAGTATTAAATATCGCCTGAGCTTGATCGGAATTTCCAGAATAATCCATAAGCAATCCAAGCATAAAAGCTGAATCATAATCACTAGGATTGAATACCAGTATTTTCTTAAGGCAATCGATGGAGGAAGAGATATCTCTACTTAACAGCAATGCGTGCAAATTGTAATAAGCATCAGAATAGTTAGGGTCGAGTTTTATTGACTTCATGTATTGATCTTTAGCGAATACAAGGTTTCCATGTTCATGCATGGAAAACCCAAAATTGTTAAAGTACTGGGGGCTGTCATTTTTCAGTGAAACTGCAAGTCGTAAATGATGGATGGCAAGCTCAATATTTCCATCTTGAAGAGCGAGGATTCCAATCTGGTGATGGGCCTCCGCTTCTTTAGGAAATTTCTGGATGATTTGGTGGTATACAGCTTTGGCTTCTTCAATTCGACCGGACTGGTGGAGCCTCCATCCTCTTTGCATTTCTAGAATCTTCGATTCTGCTGAAGTGGCTTGGGGAGATTTATTCAGTGAGGAATCATTAGAAAGGCAACAATTCTTGTATTTCTTTCCGCTGCCACATAAGCAAGGATCGTTTCGACCAATTTTTGAAAGGTTCATTTTTGAATTTACAACTTTAATTAGTAAGGATACTGTACATAAATAATACAGTAATAACACTCTTGGTTATCAAGAGATATCAGGCTATGTTATTTTATTCTGGGATACTACACAATTCCAACCAGGTTTTCGAAGGGGTGGATTGTGCCATCAATTAATATGCAATCACCCAGATTGCGAGGGTTAATCAAGCATTCATCATGTTAAAATTGAATAATCATATATATTAAATAAACATGAAATCCAAAAAACCGCCATTTGATCCTGATAAGCTTTTCGAGAGAGCCTTAACATTTCATCATGCAGGACGATTGAAGGATGCAGAAGGTTTATACAAGACGTTATTAGATTATTTTCCTAATCAGGTTGAAGTGTTAACACCCCTTGGAACGCTGTTACTTCAACATGGAAAGACAGAAGAAGGGATTAAGCAACTTAACAAATCGATTGGAATTAACCCGAACCAGCCTGAAGCATACTATAACCTTGGTAACGGATTACTTAAGAATTCGAATTTTAATGAAGCTCTGGCATGTTTCGATCGCGCAATTTCCTTGAACCCCAAAGATAGTAATGCTTTTCTGAATCGAGGCAATACGCTTAAAGATATGAAAAGGTATGCTGAAGCTTTAGAAAGTTACGATCAAGCCGTTTGGTTGAAGCCAGATCTAGCCTCAGCCTTATGGAACAAGTCACTCGTTAAAATTTTGACTGGAGAATATGAAGAAGGATGGGAGCTATATGAATGGGGATGGAAATGTTCAGAAAGGGGTCAAGTTAGAAATTTCAATCAACCCTTATGGCTAGGTAGTGAATCTAT
>CAIPBJ010000027.1 GCA_903863255.1 uncultured Methylophilaceae bacterium | reverse complement strand
TACAGCACTCAACACGATCAACACGACCCGTGCGACACTGGGTGCGGTCGAGAACCGCTTCTCCTCCGTGATCAGCAATCTGCAAGCCGCATCGACAGACCAGTCGACAGCGAAATCACGCATCATGGATGCTGATTTTGCATCAGAAACAGCGAACATGACACGCAACCAGATCCTGCAACAAGCAGGCACTGCGATGGTCGCTCAGGCAAACTCATTGCCTAACGGTGTGTTGGCCTTGCTGAAAGGCTAAGGCGAGAAGCTAGAGTAATGGAAACGATAAAAAAGCCCACTAACTATAGTGGGCTTTTTTTACGAATTGAAATTAAATTTAGTATCAATGAAGTCTATAGACTTTAAGGCTATCACCTTGTTTGTAGCCAAATATTGCATTACCGCCGACCGCTACGGCTATGTACTCATTTCCATTTATTTCATAACTGATTGGCGGTGCATTTACTCCCGCATCCGATTTGCTTTGCCATAACACTCTTCCGTCAATTGCATCGTAAGCGTTAAAATTACCGTTGCCCTCTCCAGTGAAGACAAGGTTTCCTTTAGTAGCCAGAACTCCTCCAATGAGTGGCTGCTCGGTTTTGTTTTGCCAAACAATTTTCCCAGTCTTCAAATCAATTGCTGACAACAAACCATATCTGGCCTCTTCAGAAGGCTCAGATGAGGCATAGCGAATACCTTCAAGCCCATCTTTAGGAGCAGCTTCATGAAGCTTATAGATAATAGGGGAATGGATTCCGGCAACGTATACTTTTTGCTCTTCTTCATCCAACGCAACCGGTGACCAGTTTGATCCCCCTAAAATACCTGGGAAAATCCGTGTTCCCTCTGGTGTTGCCTTTGCAAAAAGATTAAATTGGGGAACAAAAGCTTCAGATTTCAGAATTAACTCACCAGTCATACGATTATGTATGTAGAACCAGCCTGTTTTACTCGCCTGACCAACCGCTGGTATTGATTTTCCGTTTAGCTTATATTCAAAAAGAACCGGTGGACTTGCCAAATCATAACCCCATACATCATGAGGAACTTGTTGATAATGCCATCTTAATTTACCCGTATCCGCATCAAGGGCTACTAGTGAAACAGTATATAAATTATCACCCGGTCTTTCTATATCATTCATCTGGGGTGAAGGATTTCCAGTTCCAAAATATAAAAGTCCGGAATTGACATCAATCGCAGGAGTCGTCCAGGCAGAACCTCCCCCGAACTTCCATGCATCAGGATGCGTAATAATGTTGGCTTTCTCTTCTTTTATATTCCTATTGAGTGGGATACCATCCGGCGTGGTAGGGGTGAATTCCCCTTCCCAATGCTCAGATGGGATGGTATCGAATTGCCATATCCGTTTCCCAGAATTAACATCAAATGCAGCTAGGAACCCGGGCCGACCATACCTTCCAGCCACCCCTATTACAGCCCCTAGAGGAGCATCGGGGCGTGGGTTATCAATATGCAAACCGTAGCCAACCCCTGTAATTCCTATAATTAATTTACCGTGATAAACAATTGGCGCCATAGCTATACCAACACCCGTTCCACCCGATACCTTAGCTCGACTATTAGGATCTTTCTCATCCAATGATGCTTGACCTTCTGTGTTGACCCCCTCATTTACCGCATCAATATCCCATACAACTTTACCTGTTTTGGAATCCAGTGCGATCACTCTGGCATCGACAGTTCCTATGAAAACCTTACCATCAGAAACGGCAACACCTCGATTGGCAGGACCACAACACATACTCCAATCCTTGCGTCTGATATGCTCATATCGCCATAATAATTTACCGGTTGTCGCATCAAGGGCAACCACATGATCGTAGGGTAATGATACATACATGATGCCATCAACAACTATTGGTGTAGCTTGAAACGAACCGACTACCCCGCTTTTAAATTCCCAAGCAAGTTTGAGATTTGAAACATTGTCCTTATTTATCTGCTTTAGAGGAGAAAACCGCTGATTTCTATAATCCCGGCCAAAGCTAGGCCAATCATGATTTATCGTATCAGTAATGGATTCGTCCTGACCATACGCTGAACTTAACACAGGAATGAAAATTAACGTAAAGAAATAAACAATTAGGATTTTTGAAGGCATCATCTTACAATCTTTGAAAAATCAGAATGTAGTATACAGATTAGTATACTTGAATTCTACCTTTTTATTTTAAGAAAATTATGACTAACAATTCAGCCTCGATAAATTGGATCAATGGATTGCCATTTTCTTCAAAATTTGAAGATATCTACTTTTCACTCCCTGATGGGATTGAGGAAAAAAAACACGTATTCTTAATCAGAAACCAATTGGATATAAGATTTAAAGCGAGTGAACTGGATTTCTTTACAATTGTTGAAACTGGTTTCGGAACCGGACTAAGTTTTCTTCTTACATGGGCACTTTGGCGAGAAGTCGCCCCAAAAAAAGCAAGGCTTCATTTTATCAGTACTGAGAAGTTTCCCCTAAGACCGGAAGACCTCAAAAACATAGTGCACCTATGGCCATCGCTAAGAATATTGAGCGACGAACTTTTAAAACAATATCAAAATATCATTAATGGATGGCATCGCTTTGATTTTCCTTCAGATAATGTCTCGCTCACCCTTTTGGTTGGTGATGTTGAGCAAACCCTTCCAAAACTGAAGGCAACTGTTGATGCCTGGTTCCTCGATGGGTTTTCTCCTTCAAAAAATCCTGAGATGTGGAAGGAAGACCTTTATGAAACCATGGCTAAACTTTCGACAAACGGAACAACCTTTTCAACTTACACCAGTGCCGGAAAAGTAAAACGAGGCCTCGAAGCTGTGGGATTTAAAATCGAGAAGGTGAAAGGTTATGGCAATAAAAAAGACATGCTATGTGGACGATTTTCAAAAGAAGCATCATCTGATCATACTTATCCAAAGCATGTAATTGTAATTGGAGCAGGCATAGCAGGCAGCGCAACCAGTTATGCCTTAGCCAGAAGAGGATGCAAAGTAACATTGATTGAACGTCATTCACGAATTGCCTGTGAAGCATCTGGCAATCCAATAGGGATCATATATCCCAGGCTATCCACCGGTGAGGCAATTCTAAACAAGCTGGCATTGTCAGGTTACCTTTATACCATCCGGTTACTAAAAAAAATTGACCTTAAATTCAATTGTTGTGGCGTCCTTCAACTTGCATTTAATGGAAGGGAAGCGACGAGAATCAAATCGGTTGCCGATCAAGGGTTGCCTGAAACTTTAGTAAAGCCTGTCAATAGCCAGGAGGCCAGTGATATCGCTAATATCCAACTTCATCATGAAGGTTTGTTTTTTTCTGAAGCAGGATTTATAAATCCACCTGAATTGTGTAAGAAACTTATCGAAGATCCAAACATCTCAACGAAACTTCATACACAAGCAATCGAATTAAAATACGTAGATAACTTATGGGAAGTATGGGAAGAAGGTAACTTAATATCCAAAGCGACAACTGTTGTGATATGCAACGCAAATGAAGCCCTTCGCTTTAAGCAAACCGAACATACCGAATTGATCCCCGCCAGAGGTCAAATAACCCTATTCCCGGAGAATTCAATAACCAAGAAGCTCAAGACGGTATTATGTACGGATAGTTACCTTACGCCATCTCATGATCAGATTCACTGTATAGGTGCAACCTTTTATCCCAACAATAAATCAACTGAAATAGAAGAAATGGACAATTCCGAAAATTTGAAATCATTAGAGAATATATCATTGGAATTCAAAACTGACATGGACTTATCCGATGTGAAAGGAAGAGCATCGTTGCGATGCACAACTGCTGATTATCTGCCTTCAGTTGGTCCATTGTTAGATGTTGATATAATGCGAGCCGAACCGCCGAGATACAACACCAATCCAACGAGATTACCATGGATCCAAGGTCTGTTCATAAATACGGGGCATGGATCAAAAGGACTTACAAATGCTCCAATATGTGGCGAAGTGATCGCCAGTGCAATTTTTGGCGAACCACAGATAATAGACTCAAAAATTCTGGCAGCAATCGATCCCAACCGATTCCTTTTAAGAAGAATGGGTCTTAAGAAACTTATTCAAGGTTTAGCAATCTTTCCAGAATATTAATTTATGACGAACTCATCACAACTTCTTAAAGAAGCTTTAGGTTTCCATCGGAACGGTCTCTTTGCTGAAGCTGAGACGATTTATAGAAAAATATTAAACACGAATCCTAGACATGAAGATGCTTTACATCTTTTAGGCGTGATCTGTCATCAAACCAATCGTCCATCTGAAGCGGTTAAACTAATCGGCCAAGCTGTTAAACAGTCGCCTAACAATGTAAATTTTTTAAACAATTATGGATTAGCTCTTCGAGCAAACGGAAATACTCAACAAGCAATAAATATTTACCGCGATGCTTTAAGAATATCGCCTAATGACCTTGATTTAATTAGGAATATTGCAAAGGCATATTTTGAGTGCAATCAGTTTGAAGACTCGATAAGATACTATCGAAAAGCGCTTGGAATTGATCCTAACAATTCAGACCTGAAAGAATTCCTATGCATTGCACTTCAGGCACACGGCAATTTCTGTCAGGGAAATGCAAATTACGAATCCGCCGCAAATTGCTATAAGGAGGCCATCCTCTTGAGTCCCGGGGATGCAGCGCTTTATTACAATCTGGGCAATGCCTTTCGTGAATCCGGCAATGCTCATGCGGCGGCAGTACAGTATGAACATGCGCTCAAGATTGATCCAAGCGATCCAGAAATCCACAATAATCTTGGTAACGTATTTCGCTCCCAAGGTAAACTTAGCGAAGCTATTGACTGCTACAAAAATGCGTTGTCACTTGAGCCCAACCTTTATCATGCAAAAGTTCATTTGATTCATCAGAAGCAACATATATGCGACTGGGAAGGCCTTGATGAACAGATATCCGAAATTCGAACTTGGGTAAATGAAAAAAAACCTGCTCAAATATCACCTTTTGCCTTTTTAGCCATGCCGGGGTCGACGCCACAGGAACAATTGCAGTGTGCTAATTTATGGCTAGAAAATCGTTACAACTCGCTCCTTGTCCATCCAAAGATGTTCATTCATCAAAAACTTAAAAAAGATAAGCTTCGCATTGGTTATCTTTCAGCCGACTTTAGGTTGCACCCCCTTGCCTCTTTAATTAGTGAAGTAATTGAACGGCACGATAGGGACCGGTTTGATATTTTTGCCTATTCGTATGGTTTAGACGATCGATCTTCTGAAAGGTTACGATTAGAGAATGCTTTTGATCGATTCAATGACATATCCAAGCTCAGCATTCACGACTCAGCAAACCGGATTTATGATGATAAAATTGATATCCTGATTGATCTAACAGGATTCACGCAAAATAGCAGAACCCAGATAGTCGCTCTCAAACCAGCACCAATAAGTGTAAATTGGCTGGGATTTCCCGGAACAATGGGAGAACTTCATAACAAACCGTTGTTTGACTATATTTTGGCAGACCATACACTCGTTCCAGAATCAAGTACGAATTTCTACGCTGAAAAGGTAGCTTTCCTGCCCGACTGTTACCAGCCAAGCAACCTTGTAAGGGTTATGACTGAGCATCCAACCAAAAAGGAATGCGGGTTACCCGAGTCTACTTTCGTATTTTGTTGCTTCAATCAAAGTTTCAAGATACTCCCAGACATTTATACTAGCTGGCTATCAATTCTTAAAAAAGCCCCTAAATCAGTTCTATGGCTTCTTGAATCAAATGCCTATGCAAAAAATAATTTATTAAAAATTGCCCGAATGCATGGAATATCAGATGAACGAATAATCTTTGCCCCAAGACTACCTATGGAACAGCATCTGGCCCGACATTGTCATGCTGACCTGTTTTTGGATACTTACCCATATAACGCTCACACAACCGCTAGTGATGCGCTTTGGATGGGCTTGCCGGTTCTGACATTCAGTGGGGAGACTTTTGCATCCAGAGTGGCCGGAAGCATTTTGAATGCTGCTGGCTTGCCAGAGTTGGTTACAAACGACCTTGTTCGTTACCAGGAATTGGCATTAAAAATCTATGAATCACCTGACTTTCTAAAAGTATTACGACAAAAATTGGCAGATAGAAGTAAACTGAAGCTTTTCAATACCGAAGTATTCACGCAAAATCTCGAGAAGCTATATTTTGACATTTGGGAAAAGTATTTTTATTGTTCCTAAACTCCATAAAAATTTTGAAGGCTAAAAATGAGTTCAATTGACATTACACCCGTACTCAATTTCATGGTTGAAAAAAACGGATCGGATCTGTTCCTTAGTACCGGCACTGTTATTCATATTGAAATCGAGGGAAAAACCTATCCGGTTAATAATCAAATTATGCAGCCAGGAATGGTGAAAGAAATTGCCTACGAGTTGATGAGTCAGGAACAAATAAAAGAATTTGAAGCCAACATGGAAATGAATTTTGCATTTGGTGAACGTGGAATCGGTCGTTTTAGGATAAATGTATTCAGACAACGTGGCGAAGTTGCCATGGTAATTAGACACATCAAGAGCGAGATCCCTTCATTTAAGGATCTTGGCTTGCCGGAGATAATGAAAGATCTAATCATGCGCCCAAGAGGGCTGATCCTTGTCGTTGGATCCACTGGGTCAGGTAAATCCACAAGCCTTGCAGCTATGATCGATCATAGGAATGAAACAAGTACCGGCCATATCATGATGATCGAGGATCCAATCGAATATATTCATCACCATAAAAAATCTGTAGTTGATCAGCGTGAAGTCGGCATCGATACCCTTTCCTATGAAAACGCTCTAAAAAATGCAATGCGCCAGGCACCAGACGTTGTTTTGATTGGTGAGATAAGGGATGCAGAAACGATGAAGCAAGCCATTGCCTATTCTGAAACCGGACATCTATGCCTTGCAACACTTCACGCAAATAATGCGAATCAGGCCATCGAACGTATACTCTCTTTTTTTCCTCCCGAAGCAAAGAATGGTGTCTTACTCGGACTTTCGCTCAACATAGTCGCTATCGTCTCGCAACGACTGGTGCCTGGTATTGAAAAAAAGAGAGTAGCCGCGATAGAGGTGTTGATTAATAGCCCTTACATAGCTGAGCTTGTAAAGAAATCAAAGATCGAGGAAATCAAAGAAGTCATGGCAAATAACACCGACATCGGGATGTGTACTTTTGATCAATCCCTATTTAACCTTTATAAAGAAGGAAAAATTACTGAAGACAACGCCATGGCTAATGCGGATTCAAGAAATGACCTGTCCTTAAAGATTCGTTTTGACATCGAGGGTGAAAAGGAAACTGATAAAGACGCTGAGAAACAATTTACCGGATTCAAGAGGTTCTAAATAGCTTGTTCATCTAGACTTGCAAAAAGAGCAGCGGCAATAATGAATGCGCCGCCAATCCATTCATGTGTCTGCATGCGCTCTCCAGCCAAATAATAAGATGCGATAGAAGCCACAACCAATTCAAACAAAAAGATCACCGAAGCCCTTGTGGCCGAAAGTCTTGTCACCCCGTATTGAACGAATACTGTGACCGCGATGAGTACGGAGGATATTACGCCAATAAGTAATAAATCGTTCAATTTGAACATCAATGGGGACGGAATTGTAAGATGAAGGGTCGTCATCAGAATGAATGCCATGATCGCTACACCAAACCATACTGCCATGGATTTTTCCATAAGACTCAGATGAATGGATCTTCTTGTAATGACATTACTAAACGAGAATCCAATACCAGCAGACAAAGCAAGCCACTCCGATTGACTTTGGGGAACTGGCAATATGATGTTATGACCGTTGAATAATCCGCTTAGCATAATAAAAGCGCCTATCAAAGAAATGACTATAGTCATGACTCCCCTCTTGCTAAAAGGCTCCTTTAACCAGTAATGTGCCAACAACAATGTCCAAAGTGGCGATAGATAAAATAAAAACATCACCCTCATGACCTCACCATTGATTACAGCAAGAACATAACTTAAATTAGTCCAGCCAGCTGCGACTCCAAGTAAAAAAAAACTTGAGGGTGATTTGAAAAGTCCTTTCCAACTTCGAACGAATAGCAAGGAACCAAAAATTGCGGCAATTGAATAGGTATAAAGACTTGAAGCCATACCCACAATGCCTTGCATTTCTAATAACCGATAGGGATACCATATAATTCCCCAACAGATAGCGCCAAAAAGCAAACTCAGGGTAGGAAGATATTTTTTTGATGATTTCATGCTTGTGCAATTATAATCCATAGTATGAATACAAATTTGAAAAAACTGCAGCCTTATCCGTTCCAACGATTAAGGGATTTGTTCAAAAACATCGAACCAAATAATAAATACCAGTCCATCAATCTTTCAATTGGGGAACCCAAGCACGATACGCCTCAAATTATAAAAGATAGCCTGGCAAAGAATCTGGCTGGACTATCCAATTATCCCACTACGATAGGTGTGATTGAATTAAGGCAAGCAATCGCAAGCTGGATTAGTCGTCGTTATGCCATACCTCCATTGGATATTGAGAATAGTGTGATTCCAGTCAATGGAAGTCGCGAGGCACTGTTTGCTTTTGCTCAAGCAGTCATCAACCAAGACAGCCTTTCAAGCCAAGGCTCGGGCAAACCGCCAATCATTATCTGTCCTAATCCTTTTTACCAAATTTACGAAGGTGCTGCCTTCTTGGCAGGTGCCGAACCCTATTTTCTCAATACCACCCCAGAAAATAATTTCTCTATGGATTTCGACAGTGTCCCTGAGGAAGTTTGGTCACGCACACAACTTGTGTATCTTTGCTCCCCGGGAAACCCTTCCGGAAAAGTAATGACACTCGATGAATGGAAAAAGATATTTGAACTGTCAGATCGATACGGTTTTACGATTGCATCGGATGAATGTTACTCTGAAATATATTTTGTTGAAGGGAAGCCTCCATTAGGTGCATTGCAGGCAGCGCATCAATTAGGGCGTAGCTACCGAAGGCTGGTCGCATTCAGTTCGTTATCAAAAAGGTCAAATGTGCCCGGCATGCGCTCGGGTTTCGTTGCAGGGGACCATCATATCCTAGAACAATTCTTGCTGTACCGTACCTACCACGGTTGCGCCATGAGCCCCTGTATTCAGGCAGCAAGTATCACCGCATGGAACGATGAATCGCATGTAATTGATAATCGTCAGCTTTATGCTAAAAAATTCAGTACTGTCACACCAATTCTACAATCTGTACTTGATGTAAGTATGCCTGACGCTGCATTTTATCTTTGGGCTCGTACGAAATCCTCAGATACAGAGTTCGCGATTCGACTCTATCGAGACTTTAACTTAACTGTGCTACCGGGCAGTTTCTTAGCACGAGATGCTCATGGATTCAATCCAGGGGAGAATTTCATCCGGATTGCCTTGGTTGCTTCCTTAGAGGAATGCTTGGAGGCTGCACAGAGAATAAGCGATGCAATTTAATAATGTGAATTATTAACAATATTATCCAATATATTGAATTATATAGTTATATACGACGTTAGATATATTCGAATCAAGGCAATTCAACTCAACCGTATCACGCATCCCTCTTAACCATGTCAGCTGCCTTTTTGCTAACTGTCGTGTTGCGGCAATCCCTTTTGACTTCAATTCAGAAAAATCACACTCACCCGAAATATACTGCAATGCCTGTCTGTAGCCGACGCATCTCATCGATGGCATTTCAGAGGATAATTCGGGATAACTATCAAGTAATTGCCTCACTTCATCCAAGAACCCACGCTCCAACATAAGATCGAATCTTTTTGCAATCCTTTCGTGCAAGATAGACCGCTCGAACGGTACCAATGAGAATTTAAGCAGCTCGAAAGGCAAGGATTCCGTTGCAGATTCCTTATGTAATTGGGTCATCGTTTTACCGCTAATCTCATAGATCTCCAAAGCACGTTGGATACGCTGAGAATCTGCTGGTTCAAGGCGAGAAGCGGTTTCGGGATCAATATTGGATAATTTAGCATGCATTGCAGGCCATCCAATGTTCTTCGCTTCAACATCGAGCCTTTCCCTGATGGACGGGTTGGCTTCAGGTAACTTGCTTAACCCATTTTGCAAGGCGTTAAAATAAAGCATCGTTCCACCTACTAACAATGGGATTTTTCCTCTGTTTGTGATATCCGTCATTAAATTGAGAGCATCTGATCTGAATTGTGCGGCTGAATAAGATTCTGTCGGGAACTTGATGTCAATCAAATGGTGAGGTGCGATTTTCAAAACATGCTCATCAGGTTTTGCCGTACCGATATCCATTCCTTTGTAAACCAACGCTGAATCTACGCTAATCAATTCAACCGGTAGCCTCTGATAGATCTCAACTGCAAGATCAGTTTTTCCACTCGCAGTCGGCCCCATAAGAAAAATGGCCTTTCCAGATTGTTGACTTTCATCGATAGCCATTTTTTTATTACGCTTTAACTCACTTAAATAAAGGGTCTATTTTCCACGCATGAACATTTTATCAAGGTCATTCATGCTGATTTGGAACCAAGTCGGTCTTCCATGATTGCATTGACCTGATCGTTCAGTCGTTTCCATATCCCTTAACAATCCATTCATTTCCTGCAATGTCAGAATCCGATTTGCCCTGACGGCAGCATGACATGCCATTGTAGCGAGCATCTCGTTTCTTCTTTCAGTAAAAGCACGACTGGATCCAAATTCTTTCAAATCATGAAGCACATTTCTTGCAAGTGAAACTGGATCTGCATCTTTCAGTATCGCTGGAACGGCTCGAACAACAAGGTTCGTGGGTGAAAGTATCCCGATATCGAATCCCAGTTTAGAAAGATTGCCATATCCGGATTTAGACTCTTCGACAACGGTAGACACCTCCATCTTGTCTGCAAAGAAACTAACTGGGATTAGCAAGGGCTGCATTTGAATTTGATGTCCTTCATCAATATCAAAGTTGCATTTCAACTTCTCGTACACGATGCGCTCATGAGCGGCATGCATATCGACAATTACGAGACCATGCTTATTTTGAGCAAGAATATACACGCCATGAATTTGCACCAGTGCAAAACCTAATGGAAAATCCTCGACTTCATTTTGTATGCCATTTTCGGAATCAGAATTTTGCTTTTCGATCCCCGAGTCAACATTACTGTTATGAATATTACCAAATAAAGTTTTATAAAATTCTTCTGACTGACTATTCAATGCCAGGTTTTTTTGGGATTGATAGGTTCCGTCGCGAAGTGTGTTTGCATCTGCAGGATACGCGCTTTTAAAGGGATTGGATTCAGACTTGCTGACACTGACTGAGTTTATGGCTCCAGTAGGCGACGCCAGCCTTTTATTGAGAGAATGGAAAATAAAACGATGGATCGACTGCCCGTCCCTGAAACGAACTTCCGTTTTGGATGGATGAACATTAACATCCACTAAACCAGGATCGAGTTCAAGAAAAATAGCATAGGCAGGAAAGCGATCGTTATGCAGCACGTCTTGATAGGCTTGCTTAATTGCATGACTGATTAACTTATCTCTGACAAATCGTCCATTCACATAAACATATTGCTTATCACGACTGTTTCTTGAGAAAGTTGGCTGTGCCGCAATACCCCAAAGTCTAAATCCATTTGCGACTTCGTCTATTTCGAAGGATTCACTGAGAAACTCCTCCCCGAGTATGTCTTTAAATCGTTGTGTGGATGATCCTTGTGACCAGCGACTTAAAGACCGCCCATTATGTTGTACTGTAAAACTGATTTGAGGCCTTGAAAGAGCAATCCGACTGATGACCTCTTCGCAATGCCCAAATTCGGTATTTTCTGTTTTGAGAAAATTGCGACGAGCGGGTGTATTGAAAAAAAGATCACTGACCTCAATTGCCGTCCCCATGTTTAATGCTGCAGGGACAATCTCTCCTAGGTATCCGCCCTCAGATGATATTTTCCAGGCATGGCTGTTTCCTTCAAAACGGCTGCTCAGTGAAATTCTTGATATTGCTGCAATGCTTGCCAAAGCCTCTCCACGAAAACCTAAGGTCGCCACTCGTTCCAGTTCTTCCAGATTGGATATTTTACTTGTTGCGTGACGAGTCAACGCCAAGTTCAATTCTTCCCGTGGGATGCCTTTGCCATTATCAGAAATTCTAATTTGCTTGATACCACCCTGCATTAAGGATATATGAATATCGTTACTCCCAGCATCCAAACTATTCTCTAGAATCTCCTTTAATGCAGCGGCAGGACGTTCTACGACCTCGCCTGCAGCGATTTGACTGATTAGTTGATCATTGAGTAGCTGAATACGTGGCATTGGGATAACTAACTACAATAGTGGTTTATATCTTTCGCTTAAAACAGAACGGAATAATCCTGACGACAAAAAAGGATTGTAAGTTAAGCTCAGTAAAGGAAGCATGATACCTTAAATCGGTATCTTTCATTTAGAGTGGTTGGGATATTCTAATATGCAGAGTGAATCTTGACGCAATTCTTTCCTGATTTCTTGGCAAAATAAAGTGCATTATCCGATTGGAGATAAAGTTGTTTTAAATCAACCTGATTCTTCAAATCGAAGCAAGCGATACCTACACTTATTGAAAACTGAATGATCTTATCCATATACATTACTTCTGAGTTCTCTACAAGATTACGAATCTTCTCCGCTAATTTTGAAGCTCCCTCCAGGTTAGTATTTGAGAGCACTAAAGCGAACTCCTCACCCCCTGTTCGACCAGCCAGGTCAGCCTTTCGAATGCAACCCTTGACGATCCCTCCAAAGACTTTTAAAACCTCGTCTCCTCCTAAATGCCCAAAAGTATCGTTAATGATTTTAAAATTATCAAGGTCAATTGCAACAAAGCTAAGTGGCAATTGATTACGAATGGTAATTTCAAAAGCACTCTCACAATTGATAAAAAAGGTT
>CAIPBJ010000026.1 GCA_903863255.1 uncultured Methylophilaceae bacterium | reverse complement strand
GTTTCTTCCCTGACAAAAGAGCTTTACAACCCGAAGGCCTTCTTCACTCACGCGGCATTGCTGGATCAGGCTTGCGCCCATTGTCCAAAATTCCCCACTGCTGCCTCCCGTAGGAGTCTGGACCGTGTCTCAGTTCCAGTGTGGCTGGTCGTCCTCTCAGACCAGCTACTGATCGTCGCCTTGGTGAGCCTTTACCTCACCAACTAGCTAATCAGATATCGGCCGCTCTAATAACGCGAAGCCTTACGGTCCTCCGCTTTCCCCCTCAGGGCGTATGCGGTATTAGCGAATCTTTCGACTCGTTATCCCCCATTACTAGGTACGTTCCGATATGTTACTCACCCGTTCGCCACTCGCCACCAGGTGCAAGCACCCGTGCTGCCGTTCGACTTGCATGTGTAAAGCATTCCGCCAGCGTTCAATCTGAGCCAGGATCAAACTCTTCAGTTCAATTCCTAACTATTACTTTTTCCTCTTGCGAGGTGGTATTTCGTTTCGCTTTTTTTCACTCAAATGAATTCAGATAGGGCATCTTATTTCTAAGCTACCTTCGTACTAAAGTCATTCTAAGTGTAAGCAGTTGTGTATTCTTGAGCCCGGCTCTATCCTAAAATAAAACCAGTCACCCAACCACAAGCACTCACACCTATCAGTTGTTCATCTTGTTAAAGAGCAGTCTCTCAGTTTTTCATTCCTGTCGAGAGGGGCGCATTATACAGAGCCCAAATATCTAGTCAACTACATTTTAATATTGGTTGCGGGGACAGGATTTGAACCTGTGACCTTCGGGTTATGAGCCCGACGAGCTGCCAGACTGCTCCACCCCGCGCCAGAATCAACAAATACGTTGCCGAGAGGTGAGACTATAGCAAATAAATAAGCCTGATGTCAATGAGAAACGGGAGTTTTCTTACATCCCGGCCAATCAAAATTAGCTTGTGTGTAAGGTCGAACAGTGTTAGCAAATCCTAATTGGAATTTAAAATATTACGTACGCGCAACAGATCTTCATGCGTGTCTACTCCGATAGAAGGCGCGGCTTCCACGACAGCAACACTAATCTTGTAGCCGTACCACAATGCCCTCAACTGTTCCAATGACTCGGCTTTTTCTATATCCGATGGTTTTAAATCACTGAACTTTGCCAAGAAGCTAGCACGATAGGCATAGATTCCTAGATGCCTATAAACCGGGGTATGCTCAGAAACTTCTAATCCCAAAGCAAATGCATCCCTATCATATGGAATGGGAGCGCGGCTAAAATAGAGGGCATAGCCCTCACTATCCATAACCAGTTTCACTATGTTTGGATTGAACATGGAGGATTTATCATGAATCGGGTGACATGCGGTCGCTATCGCCGCATTGACATGCTCGGATAGATTCGTTGCAACATCAATGATGAGATTAGGCTCGATAAGAGGCTCATCGCCTTGAACATTTACAATTATTTCGTCCTGACTCCAGCCCATTTTCTGGGCCACCTCTGCTATCCGATCAGTTCCTGACAGATGACTTTCACTTGTTAGCATCGCGTCAAATCCGTATGAGTTGACGGTATCCAATATTTCATTGTTATCCGTTGCAACGATAACCGTTTTCGAACCACTTTTTATCGCCTGCTCGACCACATGAATAACCATCGGCTTCCCAGCAATATCCAGAAGCGGTTTACCATGCAGCCTTGTACTTGCATAGCGTGCTGGTATGACGACGTTAAAATCTATAGCCATTGCTTAATTCAGACCTCTTCCTCAGGATCCAAGACCCTAGCTTCTTCCTCAAGCAGAACCGGGATACCATCTTTTACAGGGTAGGCTAAGCGAGCCGACTTGGAGACAAGCTCCTGCTTGTCTTTTTTATAAATCAACGGGCCTTTTGTAACAGGACAAACGAGAATCTCGAGCAGTTTTGGATCCATTTTATTTCCTTATACTTCGCATAATTCTATTCAACAATTCCATATCCACATCAGGATAGGCTGAAAGACTCCAAAAATTATCCTGAGCGAATTTTTTACACTTCACCGCATCTTTTTCCGTCATCAGTATCGCTTGAGCATCTGGAATTTGCAAATCACCCGGCTTGAATAAATAGTGATCCGGAAATACGTGCCTTTCAAATTGGAGTCCGAGGTCCTCGAGTTTTTTAAAAAATCGATCTGGATTTCCTATTCCAGCAACAACATGCGTACTTTTTCCTTCGAAATATCCAGCCTCGACAACGATTTCGGGATGCTTTAGGTTATGAAAAAGCTGTCCATTCAGATTCATGGCTATTTGAGCGGAATTGGATAGAGACCCGTTATAAACAATAGAGTCAACAAATCCAAGCCTGGACAAGGGTTCCCGCAGCGGACCTGCAGGAAGTAAAAATCCATTGCCATAATTTCTGGTTGCATCAACCACTGCAATTTCATAATCCCGGCTTAAAGCATAATGCTGCAAACCATCATCGCTTAACAAAATATCGCATTCAGGATGATCCCGCAGCAAAGCCTGCGCAACCAATCCTTTTTTTCTTCCTACATAAACCGGACATCGCGTCTTAGATGACAAAAGAACAGGTTCATCCCCTACTAAAAAAGGGTCACTCTCTTCGCTAACCTCAATAATTTTTTCCCCAGACACCCCACCGTAACCCCGACTGATTATGCCTGGCGTGAACCCTGACTCCTTCAATCTTTCAGCAAGCCATATGACTAGAGGCGTTTTTCCTGTGCCGCCAACTGTAATGTTTCCAACAACTATTACAGGGACGCCAAGCTTAAAAGATTTAAAAAATCCAATCTTATAAAAACTCTTTCGAATAACCACGAGCAGCCAAAACACCCAGGAAATTGGAATCAGGAGCAGATGCCAAAGGGATAACTTATACCACTGATTCTGAAGACAATTCATCAGAAGAAAATATTAATGAAATTGTTTTCTATACAGCTTTGCATAATGTCCATCCAAATTCATGAGCTCTGAATGAGAACCGCTTTCGACAATCTCACCCTGCTCCATAACAAGAATTCTGTCAGCATTCTCAATGGTAGACAATCTATGTGCAATAACAATACTTGTTCGACCTTGCATGAGCGCATCCAGGGCGGACTGAACATGTTGTTCAGATTCCGTATCCAATGCGGAGGTCGCCTCATCAAGAAGTAAAATTGGTGCATCCTTTAAAATTGCCCGTGCAATAGCAATTCGTTGTCGCTGGCCGCCAGACAACCTCACTCCTCTATCCCCAATCTCACTGTATATGCCATTTGGAAGCTGCTGAATGAATTCCCATGCGTAAGCTGCCTTTGCTGCAGCAATTACTTCAGTCTGCGTTGCGTTTCTTAGAATTCCATATGCGATGTTATTGAATACCGTATCATTGAACAAAATGACATCCTGACTTACCAGGGCAAATTGTTGCCTCAATGACTTTAATGGAAAAGCTCTCATATCAATCCCATCAAGCAACAACATACCTTCCTGATGATCATAAAAACGTGGCAATAAATTCACCAAAGTTGTTTTTCCTCCACCCGATCGGCCCACAAGTGCAATTTTTTCACCAGGCCTGACCATGAAACTTAGGTTATTCAATGCGTTCTTTTTTGCACTATCGTATCTCAAGACAACCGACCTGAATTCAATCTGCCCCTTTACCTTTTCAATAACCAACTTACCTTCATCAGTTTCAGACTGGGTGTCCATCAGTCCAAAGACGCTTTGGGCGGCAGCAAGACCAACTTGCAACTCTTCATTCAACCCTGTCAGGCTCTTGATAGGGGCAATCAGCATTAATAATGCACCTATGAACGCTGCGAACTCACCTGCAGAGAATTTTCCGATTGCGTAATATACAACAAGCCCCAAAGCAACCGCCGCAAGAAGCTCGATGACCATGCTATTAAGCCCGGACATGCGTGCAAGACGAATCTGGATACGTCGATTTAGTCCAACCACATTTGTAAATCGTTGGTATTCATAGCCTTCGCCACCGAAAATTTTGACTATACGCTGACCAGATACCGCTTCTTCAGCCACTTTGGTCATTTCACCCATCGAGTTCTGGACTTCTTTGCCTGCGCTTCGAAGCCTTGGGGTCATTTGACTAAGGTACAAGGCCATAACTGGTGCAATAAAAGCAAAAATCAACGTAAGCTTCCAGTCAAGGTAAAGCATATAGCCAACCATCCCCAATATCGTCAAGCTATCTCTAACAAGACTGATCGCAACACTCGTGGTGGCCTTTGCCATTTGTTCTGTATCGAAAGTCAGTTTTGAAGTTAGCATGCCAACAGAATTTGCATCAAAAAAACTGACTGGCAAAGCCATCATTCTCAAAAACAAACTCGAACGCAAGTCCTCAACGAGTCTTCTTCCAACCCATCTCATTGAAAAGATTGCTACGAATCCTGACGAGGCTCTGACAGTCAGCAAGCCGAACATCATTAAAGGCAACAAATAAGCTTTGCTCAAATCCTGCTTAACAAACCCTTCGTCTGTAACTTTTTTAATCGTGACTAGAAAACCAGTATTACTGATAGACAAAATGACAAGCGCAAAGACACCAACAGCAAAGACATGCCAATATTTCATGGCATATCTCATTAACCTTAAATAGAGGGATTTTGCAGAATAGTTTGGAACACCCGCATGAGCGGGGGAGCGTTTAGACATTATAGATTACGAGTTTAAAAGGTTTTAGTAAATTAGTTTGTTTGAGTTGCAAACGTTATATGGGTATAACCAGCCTCGCGTGCTGCCTCCATCACGTTTATTACCGATTGATGGGTTGTCTTTGCATCGGCATTGATAACTATAGTTGGCTCTTTTCCACCATTGGCTGCCTTCTGGAGTGCGGATGTTAGTGCTGCTACACTCCCATCTGGAACACTATCCTTCTCGACGACATAATGGCCGCCGGCATCGACACCAACGTTAATAACCAAAGGCTTTTCCTCTGGCGAATTAGCCTGAGCCGTAGGGAGGTTGATTTGGAGTTCGTTGACTCTTGAGAAAGTTGCGCTGACTACCAAAAAGATGATTATGACGAGTAAAACGTCAATCAGAGGCACAAGATTCATTTCAAGATCTTCATGCTTTCTACCACGCTGAAAATTCATAATATTGCCCAGTTAGAATTGTTATTTGCGATGACCGTGAATGATTTCAACTAGCTTTACAGCCTGCTGTTCCATTTCAACAATTAAACCATCAACCTTACCTCTAAAATATCGATAAAAAATCATCGAGGGGACCGCCACCACAATACCTCCAGCCGTGTTGTACAGTGCTACTGAAATGCCTCGAGCGAACTGTGCGACGTCATGACCTGATGAAGTGAATGCACCGAACAATTCGACCATACCGATAACCGTACCTAAAAGGCCTAGCAAGGGAGCAACCGTTGCAATCGTTCCTAGCGTGTTAAGGTACTTATCCAGCTTGTGCGCAACGGCTCTGCCTGACTCCTCAATCGATTCCTTAATAACTTCACGCGGAGAATCAAGATTGATAAGCGCACTTGCAAAGATTTCTCCCGAAAGCGAATGCTTTTGTAATTTCTCACATGTTTCCCTTGTCACGCCTCCTTGACTTAGCCATTTCTGAACTTCTGGTAACAAATTGGAGGGAGCAACAACTTCCTCACGAAGCGCCCATAGCCGCTCTGCAATAATCGCCAGAGATACAATGGAAGCCAGAATCAGGGGATATATCGGCCATCCAGCTGCTTTAATAATTTCTAACACGAAACACTCCTATTAAATCTTACTTGAAAAGTGTGGTTACTTTAGCGCGAGAGACCGTTTTCAGCAAGGGCAGTTATATTTATTTAGCGAAATTCAATGTCGATATAACGCATGCCGTTTGCAACTTAACACTTAATACTCATCAAAATTGGTTGTTAAGTTAATCGACTGGCGTTCAGACGATTTGGATCTAAATCATATTCCCAAGTCAAGATGAATAGACATTAATTACCATTTATGAATT
>CAIPBJ010000025.1 GCA_903863255.1 uncultured Methylophilaceae bacterium | reverse complement strand
ACCCCAAATTAATGTCCAACATTTGGGGGGCAGTTCAAAAAGAGGATTTTTAATCTTTAAAAGATATGGTCGGCAGTAAAAGCCTGGTTGAAGTGTATCGTGAGCAATGTAATTGATACGAAAGGATATAAACGTTATAGTAATAGGATGAAGAATTCGTATTCAATTTTCTTGAGTGCCCAGCAAAAAGGTTAATTATAATGGCTGCACTTCGTCCAGTACTTATCATTATTGATGATGATCCACTAATCACAGATACATTGCATTTTGTTCTAAGCAGGGATTTTGAAGTATGCGTGGCTGAGTCAAGGATTCAGGCAAAGAGCTTGCTAAGGCAACTAGAAAGACCCCCTTCCTTAGCACTTGTGGATCTTGGTTTGCCTCCACTTCCTCACAAGCCTGACGAGGGATTCAAAATGATTGGCGAGCTTCTGGCTCATTCGCCAACAATGAAAATCATAGTTCTTTCAGGTCAGAATGAGAACGTTAACGTTAAGCATGCCTTGGCTCTCGGAGCGGTTGATTTCGTTCCCAAGCCCTGCGATGTGGTGCGCCTCCAGGAATTGCTCCAAAATGCATTAAAACTTCAAGATGCTGAATTAGGTGAAGGCCAAACTAAACAGGAAAGTTGTGGTTTGCTTGGAGAAAGTTTACCGGTTCAAATTCTCCGAACCCAGATTGGGCAGTTTGCTGATGCCCCATTTCCAGTTTTGATCGAGGGGGAGTCCGGGAGTGGCAAAGAATTGGTGGCAAATTGCTTGCATCGCTTAAGTCAGCGCTCAAGGAAGCCATATCTTTCTGTAAATTGTGCGGCAATCTCACCCTCACTTGCTGAATCGATATTGTTCGGGCACGCTAAGGGAGCGTTTACAGGTGCAGCTGGCATCAATACAGGTTATTTTGAAGATGCCAGTGACGGAACATTGTTTTTGGATGAGATCGGTGAACTTTCATTGGAAATGCAAGCTAAACTGCTTCGAGTTCTCGAAAACGGCGAGTATCAGCGTATTGGAGAGACACAGACAAGAAAAAGCATGGCAAGGATAGTTGCAGCTACAAATAGAGACTTGCGAGAGGAAGTGCGCTCAGGTCGTTTTCGTATCGATCTATATCATAGACTAAGCGTGTTTGCGATAAGAGTTCCGCCACTACGAGAACTTGAAAATGATCGCTTATTGCTATTGGAGCATTTTAGGGACTTTTATGCCCGTGAAACCCATCAGAAACCTTTTGAATTTGATCAAAAATCTCAACAGCGCTGGTTAGGCTACCATTTCCCTGGGAATGTTAGAGAACTAAGAAATATTATTATTCGGCTGATTGCAAAATATGCTGGTCAGATGATAAATGATACGCAACTTGCTGCCGAGCTTGATTTAGTCCAGCTTTCAAGTTCCTCGGAACTTCAGTTGATGACGGATGAAGCGTCTTTGGGAAATCATGCTTATCGTCACTTGCAAACTCAAGCTAATGTAAGTTTGGACCATGTCCTAAAATCCTGGGAGAAGGCTTATGTTGATGCTGCAATGAAAATTACCCACGGTAATCTCAGTCAGGCAGCGAAACTATTAGGAATCAATCGCACAACGCTTTATAGCCGTATTCAGATGCAGGAAGATTTCAAGGGGTAACAAGGATGTATTACACGCATTTTGGATTAAAGGAGCACCCCTTTAAAATTACGCCGAATACGGATTTCTTTTTTACCGGGGGTAATCGCGGTGCGGTTTTAGATGCCCTGCTTTATGCAATTAAAAATGGTGAAGGCATAATAAAGGTAGTCGGTGAAGTTGGAAGTGGTAAGACAATGATTTGTAGAATGTTGCAAACATTGCTTACAGAAAACATCGAAACGATATACCTTGCTAATCCTAGCATTGCACCTGAAGATATTCTCTATGTTATCGCGAGTGAGCTGCAGCTAAAGTTTCCAAAAAATGCCGATCGTATTCACGTGATGCAAGTCCTGCAAAAATATTTGGTTGATAAGCATTCTGAACGTAAGCAAGTGGTCGTGTTCGTAGAAGAAGCGCAAGGCATGCCCTTAGGCACGCTAGAGGAAATTCGCCTTTTGTCAAATCTGGAAACTACCCATGATAAACTTTTACAAATAGTTTTGTTCGGTCAACCTGAATTAGATGTAAATCTTAATGTTCCTCATATCCGGCAACTCAAAGAACGAATCACTCATAGTTTTAATCTTGGGCCTTTGGATATGAAATCAGTTGGTGAATATCTGATTTTCAGACTGCGAGCGTCGGGTTATTTTGGGCCGCATTTATTTACCGATAATTCTATTAAGCTGATATCCAAGTCTGCAGAAGGGTTGGTTAGAAGAATTAATATCCTTGCGGATAAATCACTTTTAGCCGCATTTTCTGAGAATGCGTATCAAGTTTTGCCGAAACATGTAAAAGCTGCGATAAGGGACTGCGAGTTTGGAGTGCAGCAATTAAAAGTTCAATTCAGAATTCGATTGATAACCTCAATTATTATCATTATTTTGCTGTCATTAGGTATGCTTTACGGACTGGATCAATCTCATAAAGTTAAGTTGGAAAATAAGCCTGCAAACATCAGTTCAAATGGAAGTGCACTTGGTAATCCAGCAAAGTTGATCCAACCAATTTCGCCTACCCAATCCGTTGTTGCTCCAACCAACGTGAATGTTCCACCTAAGGAAAATGTCAAAAATGATGTATTGTCAAAAAGAATCATCGAGACACAGGCTTGGCTTAAAGGAAACCCTGAAACTACGGTCAGTATTCAGATTTTGGGGGCAACTGATGAAGAACAGCTTCGAAAGCAACTGGAATTTCTTTCTAGTCAACTGGAGCTTGATAATCTGTACATATATAGGACACAGGTTAATGCTAAGCCTTTTTTTACAGTATTGTATGGAAGTTATCCTAATCGAATAGAGGCTGCACAGGCGATAGCTAGGCTACCCAATATTTTGAAGTCGAATAATCCGCAGTTAAGGACAATTGGCGGAGTTCTAAAGGAAACGAATCAACTTCAATGAGTTAGTATTGCAAACTAAAGAAAATTATGAGATAACTTAGAAAGAAGATAAATATCTGGGATGGTTGGGCGTGCTTATGAAAAACCTTTGGATCAATTTGATCGCTATTGCGGTCAGCTTGTCGCTTACAAGTTGTGCCCATGAATCGAATCACGCTTCTATAATACCTCCTTCCACTGGACATATCGATGTAAATGACGGATCAGGCACGGGCGTAAACTCTGCAAAGGCAGCAAAACCATCTGACATTCCAAAACCTGTCAATAACAATGTTTTTCTTCCACCTCCCCAGGCAAAGGCAAAAGAGCAGACCTACAGTGTTGTCGTAAATGAAGTTCCTGTTAAGGAAATTCTTTTTGCACTTGCTCGGGAAAGTAAACTCAATGTCGATATACATCCTTCCATTCAGGGTAAAGTTACCTTGAACGCGGTCAATCAAACTTTGACAGCAATACTAGAAAGATTGGCTAAGCAAGTTGATTTAACCTATAAAATTGAAGGGAATGTCCTTTATATCGGTCCTGATATGCCTGTTCTTAGGAACTATAAGATTGACTACGTCAATATGAATCGTGACACGACAGGATACATTGGTGCCGCTTCAGAAATAGCAAGTGCCGGACGTGCAGCTTCAACCAATTCTACTGGTTCGAGTACTACTTCAACCAGTGGAGCAGGATCAAATAGTTCAAGGACATCTATAGCTCTTGAATCTAAAAATCATTTATGGGATACGTTGGTGCAAAACATAAGAGACTTGCTCGCCGAAACTGACAAGGAGGTCATAGTTTCAAGATATGGTACTTCACAGACCGATTCAGAAAATACAAATACAAATGGCAATAATGCAAACACCCAAAATTCTTCAGGTGACATTCAGCAGGCTCCACATGAAAATTCGCAACATAACGCTGAGGAGCTTAACCGAGCAAGATCGGAATATAAGACACTTTTTGCATCTACTGTAATCCCAAATGCTGAAACCGGCGTAATAAGCGTTCGAGCTACGGCAAGGCAGCATGAAAAGGTCCAGGAATTCATTGACAAAGTCATGTCAAGTGCAAAAAAACAGGTTCTAATCGAAGCTACGATAGTTGAAGTAGTTTTAAATAACGGCTACCAGGCTGGGATAGATTGGAGCAGATTGGGACGTGGGGGAACGAATACGGGTTTTATAGTCAAAAATGCTACTACGGGTTTAACTTTTAACAATCTTAACGGAACCACTTCAAGCACTCCTAACTTGGTTCTAGGATACACAGCATCCGGCATCGGCGATTTAGCGGCATCAATTCATTTGCTCGAACAATTTGGTAACACTAAAGTACTTTCAAGCCCCAAATTAATGGTTTTAAATAACCAGACTGCTGTTCTTAAGGTAGTAAATAACCTGGTGTATTTTACGATTCAGTCTCAAATCTCTCAATCTATTAGCGGGACGTCTGGAAGCAATCTACAGTCCGTTACAACGACGCCTAATACCGTACCTGTAGGTGTTGTAATGAGCGTCACACCTCAAATTAACGATACTTCTCAAGTCACATTGGATGTGCGGCCAACAATTTCAAGAGTTCTGGATTATATTACCGACCCAAATCCGCAACTAGCAGCAGCGGGGACGACCAGTTCGATACCAGAAATCCAGGTTCGGGAAATGGAGTCGGTACTGAATATAAACAGTGGTAATACAGCAATACTTGGCGGATTAATGCAAGATGATATCGAACGTAATGATGGGAATGTTCCTGGATTTTCTAAGATTCCTATTGCAGGTGCCCTGTTCAAGGCAAAAAATAACTCTGCGCAGAAAACTGAATTAGTTATTTTCTTGCGACCAACGGTAATTTCTAATGCCAGTCTCGAAAGTGATGAATTGCAAGGCTATAAGCAATATCTGCCATCACAACAACTACAAAATAATATAGATGAGCCTACTAATTAAAGCGTTGGAAAAGGCTGCACAGGAAAAAAAAGGAGACTCAATTGCAGAACTCAGCTTAGAGCCTATTCCAGACGAAGTTTCCTTAGCCAATCAAAAGAAAATGACTCAAAAAGAGGCTTCAACAGTCTTTCTGGCGAAACAAGAACCCTCGAATGATTCAAAACGAGTTTTTTTGTTTTCACTCTTAGGATTTATTTTTATTAGTTTGATACTGGTAGGTTTTTATTTATATTTACAGTCTATCAATCCTCCCGAAACCCAATTTAGAGTGCCACTTCCCAAAAGAGAAATAAGAAGCATGGACGCTCCTAATGCGTCTCTTTCAGCACATGATCAAGCTTTACCAATCGAGTCCTTAGCAAATAAAAAGAGTCAGGATAAAGAATTTGACCAACCACGCCCTGATAAGTTAATTAGTCACGAAGCTATTATCAATTCACAGCCTAGAGTTAATAATCCATTGCATGACGAAACAGTATTGGAAACAAAAAACTCAAAACCCGTAAACTCAAAACAACTTGAATTTGGCGATAAACCGCAATTGGGTGCGCAAGACCAGGTAAAAATAACATCTAGTCAACCTGAAGTGGGTGTAAATCCAAATTTGCTAGCTGCTTACGGGGCTTTTAATTCGGGTGATGATTTAAATGCGCAAAAGAATTACCGATTGGTACTAAGATCGGACATAAGAAATACTGACGCACTTCTTGGCATGGCAGCAATCGCTGCTAGACAAGGTAGAAATGAAGATGCTCTAGGTTGGTATGGCAAAGTTCTTGAGGTTGATCCAAAGAATGAAATTGCACAGGCAGCCATGATCACTCTCTCTTCAGAGAGTGATCCAGTAACAACGGAGTCCCATTTAAAATCAATGCTTGCTGAGCAACCAAATTCAGCTTTTCTTTATGAAAAGCTAGGCAATCTTTACGCGCAACAAAACCAATGGCTAACTGCACAGGCAGCTTATTTTCAAGCGTTCCACTATGCTTCAAGCAATCCTGAATATGCGTTTAATTTAGCAGTAAGTTTAGAACAAATTGGAAAACCCGACTTGGCTCTCACTTATTACCTGCAGGCGAAAAGTTTAATGCCTGTTTCAGGGGTAAATGGAATTGATCGCAATCAACTCGAAGAACGCATTTCGATTTTACAACGTAAATGAATTATGGCTGAACAAAAGAGAAAACTAAGGCTTGGTGAACTAATGGTCCAACAAGGACTAATTAGTCAGGACCAGTTACGCATCGCCCTGATGGAGCAGGATCAGAATAACATCCCATTAGGACGTCAGTTAGTTCGCTTAGGCTTCGTAACTGAAGCCATGGTCAGGGATCTTGTTGCTCATACCATAGGGCAGGAAAGCATCGATCTAGCGACTGTGATCGCCGATAGCGATGCAATGAAGCTTGTTCCTGAAGACTTTGCGAGAAGATATCATCTCTTGCCAGTTGCATATGAAGACCCAAGCAAAACATTGGTAGTCGCAATGGCAGACATGTTTAATGTAGTAGCTCTGGATCAGTTGCGGGCAATGTTAGGTGGTCAAATTCAAGTAAAACCGGTATTGGCTGCTGAAGCCCAGCTTGAGGAATATATTGATCAGTTCTATGGATATGAACTATCAGTTGACGGCATCCTTAGAGAGATTGAAACAGGGGAAATTGATTATCAGAGTTTGCAAGCTGATGGTGATGAATATACTCAACCAATTGTTCGTTTGGTCGGTTCATTGTTGATGGATGCTGTAAAAAGAAATGCCTCCGATATTCACTTCGAACCAGAACAGGCCTTTTTAAGAGTTAGATACCGTATTGACGGAGTACTTCAACAAATAAGAAGTCTTCACAAGACCTATTGGCCGGGTATTGTCGTACGTTTAAAAGTAATAAGTGGGATGGATATTGCTGAAACACGTGCTCCTCAAGATGGACGATTGCAGATAAATTTATGTGGCAGACCAATAGATTTTCGCGTCGCGAGTCATCCAACCATACATGGCGAGAACATCGTGTTACGAGTATTAGATCGAGAGAAATCAATCATTCCTCTCGAAAGAATGGGATTAAGAGTCGAAACATTAAACGAACTTAAGCTAATGATGCAGCGTCCAGAAGGCATCATGGTTGTTACGGGCCCAACCGGAAGCGGTAAGACAACAACTCTTTATTCCCTGCTTTCACATCAGAATACAGAGGCAGTTAACATAATGACGCTTGAGGATCCGGTCGAATATCCAGTCACAATGATGCGTCAGACATCAGTTGCAGAGGTCAATAAGGTTGATTTTGCAAATGGTATTCGCTCCATTATGAGACAGGACCCGGATATCATATTGGTCGGTGAGATTCGAGATGCCGATACTGCAACTATGGCTTTCAGGGCAGCAATGACTGGCCATCAGGTATTTAGTACATTGCATACTAACTCCGCGCTCGGTACATTTCCTCGACTGCTGGATATTGGTATTCTTCCTGACATTATGGCGGGTAACATAATCGGGGTCGTGGCTCAGCGGCTAGTAAGGGTGCTTTGTCCACACTGCAAGGAACCATACAGTCCTGCGGATCATGAGCGAAAGCAGTTAAACCTGAAAGTCGGACAAGACGTAGTCATTTATAGGCATAAAGGGTGTAAAAGATGTTATTACACGGGTTACCGTGGCCGCATGGCAATAATTGAATTATTAAGGATCGATAGTGACATTGATAGCTTGGTAGCAAGGAGAGCACATATGGACGAACTAAGGGCCTTAGCTTATGAGAAGGGTTTTGTAACATTGGCCGATGATGGAGTTCGCAGGATACTGGAAGGCTACACTAGTTTAGCTGAAGTTATGCGTGTGATTGATCTAACGAGCAGAATCAGATAGTTGTAGTATTAATATTGTGCCTACCTTTAATTATAAAGCTGTAGATCAATTAGGACGTCCGGCCCAAGGTCAAATAGATGCGCTTAATGAGATCGATTTGGAAATTAGGTTGGATCATATTGGATTAAGTCTAATTACTTTCAAAGAAACCCAAAAACGATCGAATTTATTCAATAACAAAAAAATCACCATTAAAGATCTGATGATGTTCTGTTTTCAATTGGAACAGCTAACCAGTTCGGGTGTTCCCTTGCTGGAAGGCTTAGCAGATTTGGCTGACAGCAATCCCAATCCCTATTTCCAGAAAGTTATCGGTGCGATTATTTCAGATGTGGAAAGTGGAAAAATACTTTCTGAGGCACTTCGTGAACATCCTCAGGTTTTTGATGATGTATTTATTCATTTAGTTAATGCGGGTGAGCAGACTGGAAGACTTCCAGAAGTTTTCGATAATCTGGCTACAACCTTCAAGTGGCAGGATGAACTTGTTTCACAGACCAAACGGCTTCTGCTTTATCCAATTTTTGTTTTAGCAGTAGTTCTATGTGCCATAACTTTTTTAATGATTTACCTTGTCCCTCAAATGGTCGCGTTTTTGAGAAATATGGGACAGGAGTTACCATTACAAACAAAAATTCTGATTTTTATTTCAAATGCTTTTGTCGATTATTGGTGGCTATTGTTTTCCTTGCCGTTGATAGCAATTGTTTGCTTGGCATTTGTCATAAAAAAGAATCCAAATGCACATTATCGCTATGACTATATTAAACTTCACATTCCAGTTTTTGGAGAAATATTAGAGAAAATTATACTTGCAAGGTTTGCACGATATTTTGCACTTATGTACCAATCTGGCATACCCGTTCTTGATGCGATCAAAATTTGTGAAAACATTGTAGGCAATAAGGTTGTCGCAAATGCATTGTATCGAGCTCAATTCCAGATAAACGCTGGTGATAGCATGAGCGAGAGCTTTCAGAATGCAGGCCTTTTTCCACCGTTGGTGGTTCGAATGATAAAAGTTGGTGAAAATACTGGGGCTCTTGACAAGTCGTTGCTAAAAATAAGCTATTTTTACGACCGAGATGTGAATGAGTCGATCGAGAAAATGCTTAAGTTGCTTGAACCTACACTTACTGTAATTCTTGGCTTGATTCTAGGATTTATCATGTTCTCAGTTCTAGGACCTGTTTATGATTCATTTAGTAAATTGAAACTTTGATTAAAACACTATGTTCGCGAAAATAATTTTATGTGCCTCGAACTTCCAATTGACAGCGGGTATTTGGAGTTGGGGTCGGCTTAAATCGTTCAAGGTTTTCCAGAATGACTTGCAGGGTCATCAGGATTTCGACAATTTCATTCAAGAGAATCTAAATTCTAAGATTTATCTATTAGCAGATACCGTAGAAGAAGACTATCGACTTGAGAACTTTCCACATACTTCGGGCAAAGACCGGAAGGAACTTATCAACAGAAAGCTGAATCAAGTATATAGAAATCTTGATTTTCGTACAGCGCATTATATAGGTCGTGAAAATGATAAACGGAAGGACGATCGCTTTCTCTTTTTGTCGCTAAACAGTACAGAATTGCTTGATGGATGGCTGAATATCATTGAAGCTCGTCAAGCACCACTTGCCGGTGTCTATCTCTTATCAATGACATCTCAAGTTTTTCTAAAGCGCATGAACATTAAAGCATCGAATGTTCTACTGAGTGAGCGGTTGACATCAGGATTAAGGCAAACTTATTTTCAGGATGGAAATTTGCGTATCAGCCGATTGGCTCCCGTTCCATCCGACATGCAGAAACGTAAAAACTATTTTTATTTAATTGAAACTGAAAAGACAAGGCTCTACCTTATCAGTCAGAGATTCATTAATAAAGAGACGCAGTTGGGTATGGTTATACCTTCGCTCGACTTGGAGGATGGCCAGTTAATCTCTAAAAGTGTAGAACAAGAGCAAGGCATTGAATGCGTAACGGTAGATCTTAATAAATTTGCAAGGAAGAGGGGACTTTCACCAGTACTATTGGAGACAAATCCTGAACTGCTTCATATGCATCTTCTTGCAGGAGGGCATTTATCTGACAATCTGGCTCCTCCAAGCCTAATCAGGTTCCATAAAATTAATGCATTAAAAAATGCGATCAACATTACCAGTTTAGTAATACTGATTATGGGGTTAAGTTTAAGTGCATGGTACTTTAATCAGATTATTTCTCAATCTTCAGAATTGGATCTGGTTGTATCGCAAAGACAAAATGAAGAAAAAAAATACCAAGATGTGTCAAAGGATTTTCCAGACACTCCCATTGAAAGTAGCGACTTAAAGGCAGCGGTTGAACTTAATGAGGCTATCAGGGGATATCGAAAAACACCTGAGAATATGATGCAAATAATTAGCAACGCTATTAATTCCATACCAGAAATACAAATCAATAGGCTGCGTTGGATGCAAACTAATGAAATTAATATTAAGGATGAAGATAAAACCTTCATTTCACAAAAAGACACTGCTCCTGTGAAGAGCTATAACTTTTCGACAGATTCTCACACACTTTATGAGCTTGCATTCGTAAATGGAGAAATAAAGAATTTCAATGGGGATTATCGTTCGGCGCTGAATACAGTGAATAAATTCGCAGAGCAACTTAAATCAGACCCTTCCGTAGCGATTGCCGAGGTAGTTCAGGCTCCGGTAAACGTTAGTTCATTTTCAAATTTACAGGGAAGTACGGTCGATGAAACAACCTCCCAGCACTATGCAGCGTTGTTTAAGATCAAGGTTGTCCTTAAAAAGGCTGGGGATCAATAATGAAAATGAATACGGGGGACTGGAAAAAGATTCAATTGCCATTGGTTGGTCTTGCAGTTTCTTTAATTGCAATGACACTCTTGGTAAGCTATTTCCAGGAAAAGGAAGATGAATCGACCCAGATGCTCACCAAACAAAAAAACCAATTGAGTCAAGCGGTCCAGAAGTATCAGAGGTCGGGTCAGGAAAAGAGTACGATAGTCAAATATCTACCTTTATACAAGGAGTTGATCTCAGATGGCTTTGTTGGGGAAGAGAGGCGCATCGATTGGGTTGATACACTCCGAAAAATTCATAAGAGTAATAAATTGTTCAATATCAATTATACGATTTCAACTCAGGAGGAATATAAACCCGAGTTTAATTCGGGTCTTGGAGCATTCCAGATGTTCCGATCCATCATGAAATTGGAAGTCTCAATGTTGCATGAGGGAGATTTGTTAACAGTACTTGACTTATTAAAGCAGGAGCAACCTTCACCATTTATTCCTCGTGAATGTGAGATCACTAGACAAAAACAAGAAATCTCTAAAACGTTGACTTCCAATATGATTGCGATTTGTGAACTTGATTGGTTAACCATACATGAGCCAAGAGTATTGGTTGGAGGGTTCAAATGATCAAGATTATTTTCAGTTCCTTTTTAATGCTAGTGATGATCTTGTGGAATGGAGTCTCACTTGCTGACCCTGGTTTTGGGCGTTTATTTACTTCCCCAGAAGAAAGAGCCACCCTTGATGATTTAAGAAAGTCATCTAAAGAAACAACTCTAAATGATAATCCTGCCCTTCCAGAGGTTAAGGAAATGGCAAATTTACCTCAGGAGGTATCTATGCAGGGGTACGTTAAACGTAACGATGGAAAAAAAGGGACAGTGTGGATAAATAATCAACCTGTTAGAGAAAACTCGGTTTCTGAAGCGATCACAGTTGGAAGTATTGGAAGAAATACCAATGCTATTCCTCTTAAATTGGAAGCTACGGGTCAAAGGATAAAACTTAAAGCTGGACAGCGCTTTTTGACACAAGAGAATCGAATCAATGATATTGCTTCTGGCGGTCGAAATGGTTCCCCAGAATCTTCTTTACTCAAAAAAGAAATTCCATAAGATCTTGAATGCGATCAATCAGAAATATTTGAATAGGCGTTTTGAAAGTGGGGCGGCTCTAATTTTTCTGGTTTTTTTGTTAGTTATGGTAGGGATAACCTATATCGTCTCAACATTAAATTCCGCAAATATAAAAATGCAAAAAGAAGAGATTAGCGGCCAGGCACTCATAAGCGCAAAAGAATCCTTGATCGGATGGTCTGTTGGTAACCCAGGTACGCCGGGGATAATGCCATGTCCTGATACCAATAATGACGGATTAAGTGACACTTGTTCCACCTATATCGGAAGATTCCCATGGAAAACTGTTAATTCAAATAGTTTTCGAGACGGCGCGGGGGAATGCTTATGGTATGCGATTTCTCCAATTTTTAGCAGTACGACTAACCCTATTAATAGTAACACTGCGGGTTCTATCTCGATTATAAATAGTAATGGAACTATAATAGCTAGTGGCGTCATAGCCGTTATCATTGCTCCTCAGGAGGCACTTTCCAGTCAAGATAGAACCGTTGCAGGGAATAATACTTGCCAAGGAAATATAACGGCTAGTAATTATTTAGACACAGAAAAAGTTGGATCCAACACATATGACAATGCTACTGGAAATTTTAATATCACAAATAACACGATGACTTTTATCGTGTCTCCTCCATCACCTGGGTTCAATGATAAGTTATTGTATATTACTCAAGAAGATTTATATAAACCTCTCAGAAAAAGGATAGTACGAGAAATGATGGGGAATATTAGAACAAATACGGGCTTATATAAATATTTCTTAGGCGCTGGTAATTATCCCTGTCCTGCGCTGACTTTGGGTGGCCTACCGGATTGTGCATTATCAACGGGTTATTTTCCTTATGTAACGATGAGTGCGGACTTTAATCCAGCGTTGGGAACTTGGCTACTTCAGAATAAATGGTTTGACAACTCACTAACAACGTATACCTTTGATAAAACCACAAAGCTGTCAGCCTCTGTAACTGTTGGTGGAGGTGCAGGCAACTCTGTATGCAATACATCATCAAATAATGTGAACTGCCAATGATGAGACCTAAACTTGAAAAGGGATTCAGTTTGGTTGAAATGGCCGTTGTTTTGGTCATTATGGGTTTGTTGTTGAGTGCCGTGCTTGTTCCTTTATCAACGCAATTCGACCTTAGAAATTATTCAGATAACAACAAGGCCATGAACGATATCAAGGACGCGCTTGTAGGGTTCGGTATGCGTAATGGGTATCTTCCTTGCCCAGCTGTTTCTTATGCAAATGGTAACGAGGACAGGACGCTAGGCGTATGCAATAAGCGATCTGGATTCATTCCATGGGTTACTTTGGGGCTGCCTAAATTAGATAGCTGGGGCCATCTTTATGGCTATAGCGTAACACCAGCTTATTCAATAGCTTCTCCGACAATCGGACTTTCCACTGCAACAGACATACTTGTACGAACACGTGATACGAATGGTGTGCTGGTCGATTTATCACCTACACCGGCTGTAATAATATCATTTGGAAGAGACGGTACTTTTGGTTATGCCAATGATGGTGTGCAGGTCGCTAACAAGTCTGCAACAAATGCGGATGAACAAATGAATGGAGCAGCCACAACTATATTCATAAGCAGGGATCGAGCCTTGTCTTCAGGCGCACCTGGAGGTGAGTTTGATGATGCAGTAACCTGGATTTCCCCATATCAATACATAGAAAAACAAGTTTCGGTTGGCAATCTACCTTAATTCTTCAAGATGAACGACAATCAACTTCTAAGATATAGCCGTCATATTCTTCTTCCTCAGATTGCATATGAGGGACAAGAAAAGTTAACTCGAAGTCATGCGTTAATAGTCGGGGCAGGAGGCCTTGGATCGCCGGCGGCCTTGTATTTAGCAGCCGGCGGAGTCGGTACCTTAACCATTTGCGATTTTGATGATGTGGATCTGACAAATTTACAACGTCAGATAATTCATACAACGTCTGCCATCGGAATCAATAAAGCGGTTTCTGCCGAACAGACGATATACGAACTTAATCCCGAAGTGATTGTGAATTCTATAAGAAAAAGGTCAAGCGAAAGTGACTTTGAAGGGCTAATTAATGTTGCGGATGTGGTTTTAGATTGTTCGGATAACTTTAAAACGAGGTATGCATTAAACCGAGTGTGTATGAAATTAAGAAAACCACTGGTTTCTGGAGCCGCAATAGGATTTGAAGGTCAACTTACTGTTTTTGATTTTAGGGCCGAGGTAACACCTTGTTATCATTGTATTTTTCCAGATGATGGTACCGAAAACGAGATGCGTTGTGCAGAAAATGGTGTGTTCTCTCCTCTGGTGGGAATAGTTGGTTCCGCTCAGGCTGCGGAAGCTATGAAATTGATCATGGAAATCGGTGAAAGTTTAAAAGGCAGGCTCCTGCTGCTTGATGCCCTTGCAATGAACTGGCGCATGATTGGCATTAAGCGAGATCCTGGATGTAAGGTCTGCGGACACTAAGGTTATTTTCCGGAACCCACTAGACTTTTCACTGCGCTGACCAAATCGCCTGGCATGACCACGATCTTACTGTTTTCGGAGCTGGAAATCTTTTGTAATGCTTGAATGTAACGATCACCAAGTAGAAAAGTTGAGGCGTTATTGTTTTCCTTTAGGCTGTCTGAAATCATCCGAATGGATTCTGCTGAAGCATCCGCTGCCACTTTCTGAGCTTCAGCATCTTTTCTTGCTGCTTCCAGACGGGCTTCTGCATTGAGGATTAAAGATTGTTTTTCACCTTCTGCTCGAGTGACGGCAGACACCCTTTCACGCTCCGCAGATGCCTGCATTTCCATAGCATGCTGCATATTTTGAGATGGTTTAATATCTTGAATTTCTACAGATTTTACTGTCAATCCCCAATCCAGAGCTTCGTTTGATATGGCTTCCTTCAGTTCTGCCTTTATACGGTCACGTGATGTTAATGCATGGTTTAGATCCATGCCTCCAATGATAGACCGAAGGCTGGTTTGAACCATGTTTCGCATAGCTTCTCTAAAATCTTCAATGCCATATACTGCGCGCTCAATATTGGTAACCTTGATAAAGGCAATGGCATTTGCAAGAATGACCGCGTTGTCTCTTGTAATTACTTCTTGTTCAGGAACAGTGAGGATAATATCCTTTGTGGTAACTTTGTAACTGACATTACTAAGTATGGGGTTGATGACATGCAGTCCCGGAGTAAGAACGCCAGCGAATTTACCGAGTCTTTGAACCACCCACTCTTCACCCTGCGGAACGATTCGAACGCCTTTCATGATCATTATTGCCGCGATAAAGACTAAAAAAATTAAAAATTCGACCATTTTTCTTCCTGTTCTTCTCTTATTTAGATTTCACTCGAAGGCTATTTCCTTCAATTGCGATTATTTCCGCACTCTTTCCAACCTCAATGGTTTCATCAGAAACAATGGTCCATTCACGACTTCCCATCAAGCCTTGAAGGAACTCGATGCGACCATTCTGGTATGGGGTTACTTTTTTAATTACCATGCCTGTTCGACCAATCTCTTCTCCATGTGATTGCCCGACTTTAGAATCTTTGTCGTTATTCAGATAGAGTTTCTTCCAAATTAAAAGGGAGGCGATGGAAAAGACAGAATATAAAAACAACTGTAAAGGCAGGCCGATTGAAGGAACAGACCAAACTAAGAATGAAAGAACCAGTCCTGAAATTCCAAACCACAAAACATAGAAAGTTCCAGTAGTCATTTCCAGACCAAGCAAAACTAATCCAAGAACACCCCAAAACCAAATTTCATTCATCTTAAATTTATCTTGAAAAATCTGACCATAGTTTACTCGGTTTTGTTGTAATGTCTATTAGCAGGTTACCGTCACATTTTAATTCAATTTAATAGTTGGGAAATCGATAAAGCATGATTTTGGGTTAGACTTTTTTTGTTTTTTCTTTGACGCGGCTCATATTGCCATGGAATTAGAAATGGCATATGAATGAATCTGGAAAGAATCAGATTGCACTTTAAACCATGACTGTAAGAAAAGGGTAAAGATTAAGAGGTTTAAACAAGATTGCTAAACAACAAATTAATGTTTTAAGAAGCTCTATTCTATGGCATCCAAGATAAGGCTTCATAAGCTTTATGGTAAAATTATTCATTATGGAAAAAAACACTAAAATGATAGAAAATCCGCTTGAAAAATCGTTTGACCCAAAAGCCATTGAAATTAAATGGTATAACTTTTGGGAAGACGAGGGATTCTATTCAGCCGGATTGGATACAAGTAAATCAGATAGCTTTTGTATTTTATTACCTCCCCCAAATGTAACAGGGACCTTGCACATGGGGCATGGGTTTAATCAGACAATAATGGACACTCTGACCCGCTATCACCGTATGAGGGGCGATAACACGTTATGGCAGCCAGGAACAGACCATGCTGGAATCGCTACGCAATTAGTTGTTGAGCGCCAATTGGATGCAAAGGGAGTGTCGAGGCATGACCTTGGTAGAGAGGCCTTTTTAGAAAAGGTATGGGAGTGGAAAAAATTCTCAGGTGACACAATTACTAAACAGATGCGTCGACTTGGCACATCGCCTGACTGGTCTCGTGAGAGATTCACGATGGACGAAGAATTAAGCAAAACCGTCACAGAGACCTTTGTTAGGTTATTTAATGAAGGATTGATTTATCGAGGTAAGCGTTTAGTTAACTGGGATCCAAAATTAGGTACTGCGGTTTCTGACCTTGAAGTTGTATCGGAAGAAGAAGATGGATTCCTTTGGCATATAAAGTATCCCCTCGAAGAGGGTGGGGGCAGCTTGACGGTTGCGACAACCCGCCCGGAGACGATGCTTGGCGATGCCGCCGTCATGGTTCATCCGGACGATGAGAGATATAACCATCTGATTGGAAAGCATGTAATACTGCCATTAACAAATCGCAGAATACCCATTATTGCTGATGATTATGTAGACCGGGAATTTGGAACCGGGTGTGTAAAGGTTACTCCTGCTCATGATTTCAACGATTACGCTGTAGGCCAGCGCCATAAGCTTGATGTAATTGGTATTCTTGGTTTAGATGGAAACATAAAAGGCAAATCATCTAACCTTTCAGAAAGTGTTCATGAGGGTCCGAACCTAATCTGGAGTGATGCAGAAGTTCTTAAAGTGATACCTGAAAAATATCAGGGGTTAGATAGGTTTGTTGCACGAAAGGAAATAATTTCAGATCTGGATGTAAAAGGCTATCTGGAAAAAATCGAAAAACATAAACTTAAAGTTCCTCGTGGGGATAGAACGGGTGTGGTGATTGAACCCATGCTAACGGATCAATGGTTTGTTGCCATGTCTAAGCCTACTGCAGATGGAAAGAGCATTACACAGAAAGCCCTTGAGGTAGTTAAGTCTGGTGAAATCAAGTTCTATCCGGAAAATTGGGTAAATACATACAATCAATGGCTTAACAATATTCAAGATTGGTGTATTTCACGTCAACTCTGGTGGGGGCATCAAATCCCAGCCTGGTATGACGACCTTGGAAATGTGTATGTCGCGCATGATGAGAATGAAGCCAAGAAAAAAGCTGAAGAAAAAGGTTACATTGGAGCCCTGAGACGTGACGATGATGTGCTTGATACTTGGTATTCATCCGCATTATGGCCATTCTCGACTTTGGGGTGGACAGGGGATGAAAAAAAGGATGAAGCCAATCTGCCTCTAAATTTATACCTTCCATCTACCGTTCTAGTAACCGGGTTCGATATTATCTTTTTCTGGGTTGCTAGAATGGTAATCATGACGACTCACCTTACGGGTAAGATTCCATTCAAACACGTTTATGTTCATGGACTAATTCGAGATGCAGAAGGTCAAAAAATGTCTAAATCGAAAGGGAATGTTCTGGACCCAATTGATTTGATAGATGGCATAGATTTAGAGAACCTTATTCAAAAACGCACCTATGGATTGATGAATCCGAAACAGGCAGAGCAGATTGAGAAGCGGACACGCAAGGAGTTCCCAGCTGGAATTTCTGCATTTGGTACCGATGCACTTCGCTTTACATTTGCTTCATTGGCTTCTCCGGGTCGAGATATCAAGTTTGACATGCAGCGTTGTGAGGGCTACCGTAATTTTTGCAATAAACTATGGAATGCTACTCGTTTCGTGTTGATGAACTGCGAAGGAGAGGATTGCGGACTAGCAGATTGCAACTCGGAATGCGGTCCAGATGGCTATCTTCATTTTTCCCAGTGTGATCGATGGATAGTCAGCTTATTGCAGCATACTGAAGCCGAGGTCGAGAAAAATTTTTCTGAGTATCGTTTTGACCTGGCAGCAAAGGCAATGTATGAGTTCATATGGGATCAATATTGCGATTGGTATCTTGAGCTGGCAAAAGTACAATTATTTTCCGGGTCGGAGCCTCAAAAACGTGCGACTAGACGTACCTTGATCAAGGTGCTTGAGACCATCCTCAGGTTGGCTCATCCGGTTATTCCTTTTATAACAGAGGAGCTTTGGCAAACCGTCTCTCAGGTCGCAGGCATGTCTGGGAAAAGCATCATGCTGCAACCCTACCCCAAATGTCAGACAGCCAAGATAGATAGTGAAGCTGAATCCTGGGTAGATCTCTTAAAGCAGACTATCGAAGCATGCAGAAGCTTAAGAGGTGAAATGTCTGTTTCACCGGCAACACGCATTCCCCTTGTCGTTGCTGGTGATAAGTATAAATTGTCCTTATATGAGCCTTATTTAAAGTCGTTGGCAAAGCTATCCGATGTTGAGATCTTGACTGATTTACCTGAAGCAGATGCGCCTATTGCGCTGGCCGGATCGTTTAAATTGATGTTGAAGATTGAAATTGATGTCGATGCTGAGAAACAGAGATTAGGTAAAGAGATTGAGCGACTAGAGAATGAAATATCTAAGGCTAACACCAAGCTAAATAATGAAGGCTTTGTTGCTCGAGCACCTGCAAATGTTGTTGAGCAAGAAAAAAAGCGTGTTGCGGATTTTACAGCTAGCCTTGATAAAATGAGAACTCAGCTAATTAAGTTAAAATAATGCAGCATCATGGTTTTAAATGAGAGGTGTCGACTGACTTTTTGCGGATATAGAAAACATATTCTTTTTTATCGCCGTCCTTTTCCTCAAATGATAGCATTTCATGGCCCGTTTGTTTACAGAAAGACTGGAAGTCTTTTACTGAACCAGAGTCTGTAGCCATTATTTTAAGAACTTGCGTGGGTTCAATTTCAGCTAAACTCTTCTTGCATCGAAGTATCGGAAGAGGACAGTTCAGCCCACGTGCATCTAGTTCTTTATCAAAGGGGATTGATGTTGTCGACATTTTATCTTGTGAATGCATATCCAGCCTGCCCCCAAGCAATTACCCCGCCCCTTAATGTGAAAACCTGGGGGTGACCCTTGTTCGCTAGAAATGCTGCAGCTTGAGCGGAACGAATGCCACTGTGGCAGTAGAATACTACGATGTCACTTTTATCAAATGATTTATATTCAAGAGGAAGCAAAGCCAAGGCTATATGAACTGAGTCGGGAATCACGCCCTTTGATATTTCATCCTGATTTCTAACATCAACAACCTTTAGCTTCTTTTCAGCCATCATCTCAAATAAATCTTGAGCATCGATTTCATTATAACCAACCATGAGAAATTACCTATAATAACCAGATAGTGAATACAACTCTGAATCAATATTCCAAGCGTTGCAACAGAATATTGACAAGAACATGGGATTTTAGCGCTAAATGATAATATTCAAGAATATTTCGAGCTATTTTCTATTTAATAAGGAAATTTTATGAGTGCACTTTTCTCTCCCTTTTCAATTGGTGAACTTGAATTAAGGAACAGGATTGTAATCGCCCCAATGTGTCAATATTCTGCGATTGACGGAAATGCGACAGATTGGCATTTAATTCATCTTGGACAGATGGCTTTGTCAGGAGCCGGTTTGTTGATAATTGAGGCTACAGCTGTTGAACCAGAAGGCAGGATTACTCCATCAGACCTTGGAATCTGGTCTGGTAACAACGTGGAGTCGATCAACAGATTGCTTACTTCAATCCGGAAATATTCAGACATGCCAATTGCGATTCAGCTTGCGCATGCCGGAAGGAAAGCTTCTTGCAAGGTACCATGGGAAGGAGGAAAGTCTCTGAGCCCCGGTCAAGGCGGCTGGGTAACCAAAGCACCGTCTCCAATTCCTTTTGCAGAAAATGATAGAACACCTAACCAATTGAATAAAGAAGGGATCGAAAGCATTAAATATGCTTTTGTTGAAGCTGCAAAAAGATCATACGAATTGGGATTTGACGCGATTGAGATTCATGCTGCTCACGGATATCTCCTGCATCAATTCTTGTCTCCAATATCAAATCAACGAGATGACGAATACGGTGGAACTACCAAGAATCGATTAAGGCTTACGTTAGAAATATTTGAATCCGTCAGGAATTCAGTGCCCATGAACATGCCGGTTGGCATCAGGATCTCTGGAACGGATTGGGTTGACGGAGGTTGGGATATCGATCAGAGCATTGAGCTTGCCCTTGAACTTAAAAAACTAGGATGTGCATTTATTCATGTTTCCAGCGGGGGATTATCGCCGCATCAAACGATCCCTCTGAAACCCAATTATCAAGTTCACTTAGCAAATGCGGTTCGTAAAGAATCTGGGATGCCTACTATTGCAGTCGGATTAATTACCGAACCGTTGCAAGCTGAGAAAATACTATTAGACGAACAAGCCGATTTGGTTGCTCTTGCCAGGGGAATGCTTTATGACCCTCGATGGCCGTGGCATGCGGCTGCAAAGTTAGGCGCAAAAGTCGATGCGCCTCCACAATATTTGCGATCGCATCCTGTTGGCCTTGAGAACCTGTTTAAGGGTAAATAAAATTGAAAAGTCTAGAAGATGGACAGGGGACTGGATTTAAATTTCTTAAGTTCGGATCGATTTAAAGATTGATGGTTACTACTGGTGGCCGGGGGCAGAATCGAACTGCCGACACGCGGATTTTCAATCCGCTGCTCTACCAACTGAGCTACCCGGCCAGCTAATGAACTTGGTTGTTCAAGAAAGACGCGAATTATATCAAATTTAACTGGGTGTTGGCATCTACTTTCTTAGTTATGAAGATGTATTTATTCAAATAAGACCCTGCACAATTAATCAGGTAAAGTCTGGGTGTACTGTAATTTGGCAACAATTCGAGTAAAAAAGTTAAATATCATAATGTTAGAGGATAAACAAACATAACCGGATTGTTTAGTCTTTCTCATGTGTATTTTTATTAAAGTAAATCTAATATCAATAAAGAGGTCGCGATGTTCAATATTGTAGCTCCAAGCAAAACTTATAAGAATGAATTGAAGAAGAAAATTGATGGTAAGACTAAGCCAATCGGATCGTTGGGAAGGTTGGAGAATTTAGCCTTACAGATTGGAGTTATTCAAAATTCATTGGAGCCAAAGTTAACGCGACCCGTTGTTATAGTGTTTGCTGGTGACCATGGCGTAGTGGAAAGTGGCGTCAGTCCTTACCCTCAAGCCGTCACTCAACAAATGGTAATGAATTTTATTGGAGGAGGGGCTGCAATTAATGTATTCGCAGAACAAAACGGGTTTGTTCTGCGAATAGTTGACAGTGGAATTAATTTCACATTTGAAGACTGTAAGGACTTGATCGATGCAAAAATAGCTTATGGAACACAAAATTTCGTGTACGGTTCTGCCATGACCGAGGCGCAGTGTAAGCTTGCTCTAGAAGAAGGATCGAGAATTGTTAGAAAAGAAATTCTTAACGGATCAAATATCGTTGCATTTGGGGAGATGGGTATAGGTAACACGACGTCCGCGGCCGCTATCATGGCAGCAATTTGTAATTTTGAAGCGTCCAAATGTGCCGGCAGAGGGACAGGGCTTGATGATGAAGGCTTGAAACATAAAATACGAATAATCGATCAAGCCTTAACGAAGCATCAAAGCACATGTAAATCACCTCTTGATGTGCTTGCAGCACTAGGTGGATTTGAAATAGCCATGATGGTAGGGGCTATCCTGGAATCAGCCCAGGCAGGAGTGTTGATTGTTATAGATGGTTTTATATGCACTTCTGCATTGCTGGTAGCAACGAAAATCTCCCCCGAAGTTCTTGAGTATTGTGTTTTCGCTCACTGCTCAAATGAATCAGGTCATCAGCTGCTTTTAAATTATTTGAATGCAGAGCCATTGTTGGATCTTGGATTTCGTTTGGGTGAAGGGACGGGTGCAGTTTTAGCTTACCCTTTAATTGATTCTGCGGTTAGATTTTTAAATGAAATGGCATCGTTCGATTCAGCGGGTGTAAGTTCGATAGGTGAAAAATGAGAAGAGAACTCACATATTTTCTGTTAGCGGTAAGTTTTTTTACTCGTCTACCGACACCGAACTTTAAAAATTTCGATAATAACGATCTTAATCAGGGTTCAAAATACTTACCCTTAATAGGGATCTTAGTCGGTACGATAGGATCAATGGCATTATGGCTTGCATTGATCGTTTTTCCACTTGAGATAGCTGTGCTGATCAGCTTGATAGTTACTAGTTATTTTACAGGATGCATTCATGAGGATGGCTTAATTGACACTTTAGATGGTTTAGGCGGAAGTTTTGAGAAGGATCGAGCTTTGACTATTATGCGGGATCCTACTATAGGTAGCTTTGGAGCCTTAGGTCTTGTTTTCTCTGTTCTCTTGAAGTTCGAGGCCATCAATCATATCCCGCGCCCAACTGTCTATATTGTATTAATAAGCGCTCACTCATTAAGCAGGTATGCTAGTTTCTTAATGATGTTTTTACTGCCTTATATAAGATCGGAAGGGAAAGCTAAGCCCTTTACACAGGGGTTGACGAGGGTAGACTTGGTGCTAGCAACGTTTTTTGGGTTGGTACCTTTCACTTTTCTAAAGCCTGGCATGATCGCTGCGGTTTTACCAGTGATTTTGATTTGGCTATGGTTTACTAGGAAATTAAAAAGTCGACTTGGAGGAATCACAGGAGATTGCTTGGGCGCTATGCAACAACTTACAGAACTGTGCTTTTATTTAGGAATTTTAGTCTGGATGTCCTTTCAATGAATATATATCTCATTCGTCACACCGCACCGGACATTGCTTCAGGGATCTGCTATGGCCAGACAGATTTGGATGTGGCTGATTCATTCTTTCGCGATGCAGAAATCTTACAAAATAAATTGAAGCATATTTTAGCGCCAAAAATATACTCAAGCCCCTTAAAACGATGTACTTTATTGGCGGAAGTAATGGCACAGAAGCTCAATACAACGGATATCAAACATGACCAAAGATTGATGGAACTTGATTTTGGTGATTGGGAAATGAGGAAATGGGAAGAAATACCTCGTGGATCATTGGATGTATGGGCTGAGGAGCATGTAACCCATGCGCCTCCAAATGGTGAATCGTTCATTGCCCTTCATTCAAGAGCCAAATCGTTTTTATCTGAGGTCATCCTTAGTAACGCTTACGAAGATAAGGTAATATTTACGCATTCAGGCGTAATTCGAGCGTTAGTTGCTGAAGTGCTTGATTTGCCACTTGTAAACGCTTTTAAAATACAGATTGATTTTGGCAGTGTGTCTAAAATTATTTTTAATGATAAGCTAACTCGCATCGCTTGCTTGAATTCCTAAGAAGCGGTTCGATCAATTATAATTAAGGTGACCCGACAGAACGTATTAAGAGGATAGTGCGCCTAATATATAACGGTAGAATCCCACTAGGTCAAGGATGGCTCATCGGCGTGGATCAATTGCTTACTACCTTATTCACTGCACTATGGTGAGTATTATATATGTTACTTTGTTCGAAGTTATAGTTTTCCGGTCTTCAGCTTAAATGTGTGAAGTTTATTCATTGGTTTTAACTTAATAATCAGTCAGGACAATTACAATGCCAACTATTTATGAATCAACCGTTCCAGTTCTAATACATAATTTAAGTAATCTTGCTAATCTGCTAAAGAAAGGCGAGTCCTACGCTGATTCAAAGAAAATTGATCACGCTATTTTAATCAATGCCCGTCTTTTTCCAGATATGTTTCCACTCTCAAAACAAGTCCAGATTGCCACAGATATGGCTAAAGGGGCAGCAGCGAGATTAGGAGGAGTTGATATTCCCAAATTTGAGGACAACGAACGTACCTTCGAAGAGCTTCAAGAACGGATAAGCAAAACGATCAAATTTATTGAAACTATCAAATCCGATTTGATGGAGGGGGCTGATACTCGAGATATCGAAATCACTGTTCGAGATAATGTCTTGCATTTTTCAGGTAAGGATTATCTTTTAAATTGGGTGAATCCAAATGTATACTTTCACGTAACTACAGCCTATAACATTCTTCGTCACAATGGTGTCGAGATTGGTAAGTCTGATTTTTTAGGTCTGAATCCGTAACTCTTTTTCTGGGGGCGGCGACATGGATCAGCTGTTCGAATCCCTCAGTCGATCAAAATTTAGAAGCAGTTTCAAGCTCAGGAACGCAGAAGTTCTTTACTTTAGAACAAAAGGGATCGACTTGATTCTTAGTCATGGTGAGGATTTTATACGCACAAGACTTGCCCCTGGTTTTATAGCCAATGACGGAAAGCAAACACCGTATCATGGGCACCCATTTTTTGTTGCACAGCATGCAACGGCATGTTGTTGCAGATCATGCTTGCAGAAATGGCATTCAATTCCCATTGGACACCAGTTAAGCAAATCGGAAACAGCTTATATCATCTCAGTTGTTAAGCGTTGGTTACTTACTCAACTATCATAATAAATTGCTTACTTGTTTTTCTGAGGATTCGCTGTTTTTGGTAGATTGATAAACGAGTTGATTGGAACGACAACATTTTTGTCTTTTTTGGGTTTTTTCATTTCCTTATTCTTCCGTTGCTGACCTTTTGCCATTTTATTCTCCTTATGTATAACCATTAGTAAAGATAGATATAGCAAAAACACGATCCGCTTCAGAGAATCAGTTTTAGTTTACCAAGCCATGAGTTCATCATAAGCTAAATTTCCATATGCCAGTATATTATTTTGTATCATGCGATCCGACGTGGACATCCGCTACTTATTGAAGGGGTCGGTATTAAGGTGCAATTTGGTACGTATCATTTGATAAATATCAATATTGCTATGTTTCAAAAGTATTACCCTTCGTCTGAGCGTTCATCAATTCTTTGCATATTTGATGGAGGATGATCATGAGAAAGATACTAGTCGGTTTGATTTTTCTAAATTCCATAACGATTGCCTGTGCGGAACCGGACGTGGTGAAGCCTTGTATTGGATGTCATGGCACAGTTGGAAAAAATGGCAAGGCAGGGGTGCCTCAGCTTAAGGGACGGTCGTATGAGGATCTGGTGAGATCCATGAAATCACTTCGAGAGACTCCCTACCCTGAACCACAAATGTTGCATACTATGACAAATGAGGAAATTAATCAGGTGGCTGACTATTTTTCTAATGTCAGGTAATCAGTTGAGTCAGGAGAAGTTTTAATCATCAAGTCGCGTTTCAATCAGTTCGATCGAACCGCGACCTGCAATGCAGTTGCATAGTCAGTGCAGAATGTATTCCGGTTCCTCTTTTGCGCCAATAAGTACCCTAAGACAATGATTTGCCAGGTAACTTCCGCAAATAACAAATATCACCGAAATAAAAATACTCTCGCTGGATAAATACTGAATGAATATATTCTTGTAGAGAGGTACGTTCTCAACGGTTAACCAAACTCTAAAGAGATTAGAAAGCGCGACTGTAATACCAAATAGTCCAATTGACGCAACATAGGAGTTTGGTAGTTTATCAAGTCTTATTAAATCAGAAATCATAATTCCTCACTATTAGAAAGAGTTATAAAAACTTTTCTAACCACACTTACTTTCACCACAATTCAGACAGGTTAGACATCCGTCCATGATCACAGCTGCCTTGGTATGGCATTTATTGCAAAGCTGCGCACCTGGAGGGAAGCCCTCAGATTCTGTCTCTGAATTCGATTTTGCATGTTTTTCAAGGTACTCGGCCTTTTTTTCTGCTACCATTTTCTGCTGATGTTCATCCAAGCCCGGTTTTTTCAACATTCCAATTTCCTGTAAATGCTGCTCGAGTACTTCGCCGATTTCAGCTACAAGACTTGGCACGTACTTACCGCCTTTTTTAAAATATCCTCCGCTTGGGTCAAATACGCTATGAAGTTCTTCAACAAGAAAAGTCACATCCCCGCCTTTTCTGAACACGGCAGACATAACTCGCGTCAGGGCAACGATCCACTGAAAGTGATCCATGTTTTTCGAGTTGATAAATATTTCGAAGGGTCTTCGATGTTCCTGTGGAGTTCCTTCGTTCATGACCACATCGTTAATCGTAATATATAGAGCATGTTCAGTAACAGGTGTCTTGATTTTGTAAGTGTTACCAACTAATTTATCAGGCCGGCTTAATGGTTCTCCTAATTGGACAACTTTCTGATTCGGTTCTGACTCGTGCTTCACGGAATTTTTCTCTGTTGCCAATTCTTTTAACTTATCTTCTTCCGTGATAAGGGTATATCCAGTTATTTTCTTATCGATCTTGATTGCCATAAATTTCTCCAGTACGGTTGCTAATGCCCCTGAAAAGGGATGGATTAGAATTTCCCGTAATATCCTTCCTTTAATGCGTCATATAGATTAGCAGCAGAGTGGATCTCGCCATCGTATTCAATTTCTTCATTACCCTTTACCTCAACTACAGAGCCATCTTCGAGTGTGAACTTATAACTTGTGTTTTCCAAATCTTTTTCTGTCACCAAGACACCCTGGAAGGCTTCTGGATTGAATCGGAAAGTGGTGCATCCTTTCAGGCCCTTTTCGTAAGCGTATAAATAGATATTCTTGAAATCTTCGAAATCGTAATCGGTAGGTACATTTATCGTTTTAGAAATCGAACTGTCGATCCATTTTTGTGCCGCTGCCTGAATATCCACATGTGCTTTTGCCTGAATCGAGGATGAATCAACAAAATAATCCGGTAGCTTAGCTTCCGGCTTATCGGAGAAAGGGAGCGCTTTGTCGTTGATCAAGGCTCGATATGCAAGTAATTCATATGAAAATACATCTACCTTTTCTTTTGATTTCTTTCCTTCGCGAATGACATTTCTAGCATAATGGTGGGCGAATGATGGCTCAATTCCATTACTGGCGTTGTTTGCCAAGGAGAGTGAAATAGTACCCGTTGGTGCAATAGAGCTGTGGTGAGTAAAACGCACGCCTTTGGATGCTATTTCGTTACGAAGTTTCTCCGGGAATTGCTGCAAATAACGGCTATACAAGCCTAATAAAACCTTTCCCTTTACTTTGTCATTTAACTTGATGCCGTCATTTAACATTTCAGGACGTTTGTCGAGCATATCCGATGTTATCTCGAACTCCTCTTCCATGATTGGAGCAGGACCTTTTTCTTCAGCTAATTGAACGCCAATTTCCCAACCAGTTTCAGCCATCACTTTCGTTACCTCTTCTGTGAATTGAAGTGAGTTGACTTCACCATATTTCATTTTGAGCATCGCAAGAGTGGAACCTAAACCCAAGTAGCCCATACCGTGCCTTCGTTTCCGCGCAATTTCGTTACGTTGCTGCTCAAGTGGAAGGCCGTTAACTTCAACAACGTTATCTAGCATGCGAGTGAAAATTGCCACCACTTCCCGATATTCATTCCAATCGAAATAGGCTTCATCACTAAAAGGGTTGCGAACAAACATAGTCAGATTGACCGATCCAAGTAAGCAAGCACCATATGGAGGGAGTGGCTGTTCACCACAGGGGTTCGTAGATCGAATATTTTCGCAGAACCAATTGTTATTCATCTCATTCACTCGGTCGATGAGAATAAAACCTGGCTCTGCAAAGTCGTATGTGGAAGACATGATTACATCCCATAAGCGACGAGCCTTGATTACTTTATAGACCCGGCATGCGACTTTGCCATCGGATTCACGGGTAAGATATTTCCCTTTAACAGGCCATTCTCTCCATACTACTTGGCTTTCATCGAGAAGTTGAAGATCGTCAACAGATGCTTCTTTTGCTGTCACTGGAAAAGCAAGCTTCCACTCGCTATCAGATTTCATAGCTTCCATGAAATCTTTAGTGATCAGGCATGATAGATTAAATTGCCTTAAACGACCGTTTTCTCGTTTTGCTTTGATGAAATCTATGATGTCCGGATGAGAAATATCAAATGTAGCCATTTGTGCCCCGCGTCTTCCTCCGGCTGAAGAAACTGTGAAACACATCTTGTCGTATATATCCATGAATGAGAGGGGGCCGCTGGTATATGCACCTGCGCCAGCTACAAAGGCACCTTTTGGTCTTAATGTAGAAAACTCATAACCGATACCGCACCCGGCCTTTAAAGTTAAGCCCGCTTCCTGAACCTTCTCAAGAATGCCAGCCATGCTGTCCTCTACAATCCCAGAAACAGTGCAATTGATGGTGCTTGTAGCAGGCTTGTGTTCTTGAGCTCCAGCATTTGAAATTATACGTCCAGCTGGAATAGCACCTCTACGCAATGCCCATAGGAATTTTTCATACCAGTAACTTCTTTTACCATCTTCCTCTACTTCGGAAAGTGCATGTGCAACACGTTTAAATGTGTCATCCATGTTTTCATCGATAAATGTACCTTGCTTAGTCTTTAATCGGTATTTTTTGTCCCATATGTCAAGTGATACAGGCTGTATCGGAACCTCTTTTATTGAGCCTTCAGGATGTTTAACAGCTTTAAGCATGGGTATTATTATCCTTCCCGTTTTTGTTTTTGTGAGCAGTAAATTAAGTTATTTATTTAAAATTGTAGTCGTTAGAGGCTTAAAAAAAATCTAACTTAACCACAACATATTGTGATTGATTGCAAAATTATTCCATTTTGTTGGGTTGGTCAAGAAGTTTTTAGGTAATTGCTCTTATAAATAATTTGATATTTTCTATTGCAATTCCTATCTATAAATCACTAAGACGTTGTGTGGAAAGTGAGTGAACACTAACATAATTGTACGATTTTGATTCCAGTCGGAATGATATAAATCCCAATTTGTGTGAGAAAATTACCCAATGACGAGATTTTTTTACTCCTTGCTAATTTATTTGTTGGTTCCAATCACGCCTTTTAAACTGTTATGGAGGGGATGGCGTCAACCTGCCTATCTAAAGAATTGGTCGGAACGTTACGGATTCTTTTCTATTATTCCTAGTAAACCTATCATTTGGATTCACTGTGTTTCTGTAGGTGAGACTCGTGCAGCACAAGTTGTTGTCAATGAATTGCTTAGACTCTATCCCGAAAACCAAATATTGATTACTCATGCTACCCCAACAGGAAGGGAAACAAGCGAAAGGATTTTTGGTGATCGAATTCTGCGATGTTACCTTCCATATGATTTGCCGGGAGCATCAAGACGTTTTATAGAACATTTTGAGCCCATTATAGGGGTGCTGATGGAGACTGAGCTATGGTTTAATTTGATTGCAACATGCAGCAAGAAGAAGATCCCTTTGATATTGGCTAATGCAAGACTTTCAGAAAAGTCAGCTCAAGGTTACAAAAAAGTTAAGCGATTGAGTAGGCAGGGACTTCGGGACCTGACACTCATTGCAGCCCAAAATGAAGAGGATGCTTCAAGATTCATAGAATTGGGCGCATCTAAAGTGATTGTGACTGGTAATATGAAATTTGATGTGTTGCCGCCAAAGGATGCTTCAATCCTTGCACAGGCTCTAAGAGAAAAAGTTGCTATGGACCGGCCGGTTTTTCTTGCTGCAAGCACAAGGGACGGGGAAGAGGAGCTAATTATCAATGCAATAAATTCAGCTCAAAGCAAATTCTTAACAATTCTGGTTCCACGACATCCTGAAAGATTTAACTTGGTTGCTGACCTGCTCAAAAGGCAAGGCATTTCTTTTTTTCGGCGAACTGAAATTCTTAACAATGCATTACCACATGATTTTTCGAATTATCGGGTGCTACTTGGCGATAGCATGGGCGAAATGTTTACTTATTATGGCGCCTGTGATTTTGCATTTGTAGGCGGAAGCTTGCTGGATTTCGGAGGACAGAATCTAATAGAGGCCTGTTTAATGGCAAAACCAGTCGTGATCGGTCCTTTTACCTATAATTTTAAGCGGATTACGGAATTGGCAGTTGAAGCCGGTGCGGTGATTCGAATTCAGGAAGCAGGGAATTTATCGAAAGTGATAGATAGGTTAATAACTGATAAAGGCATGAGAGAAGCTATGGGACATGCTGCATTTGAATTCAGCAAGAGGGAAACGGGGGCTTCGAAGGAATTGTTAAGATTCATTGAGGAAATAGTGCCCAGGACTGTCTAAGTCAGCGTATTAGCTTGCTTATTTGTTTAAAATTCTCACCTTCTGCATTACCTAACCATTCAAATAAAACGGACTCCGTGTTGCTAATGATGATGCCGGAATGCGCGAGTCTTTTAAGCGCATTTGACTTGTTATTGGGATCTCTAGAAATGGTAGCGTCTTCAACTACAAAAACTTCCTTACCCATTTTGCGAAGAGCCAGAGCGGTTTGTAGGATGCAAATGTGACTTTCCATGCCAACTAATATTAATTGCCGTCTGTCATTAGTCAGCTTCTGATTGAAAGTACTTTCTTCGCAACAAGAAAAAGAAGTTTTTTCTATGCAGGTTGTATGTTGAAGATGTTGAACTAAGTATTTAGTTGTATGCCCGAGGCCTTTGGGATATTGTTCAGTAACAATCGTTGGTATTGTAAGCAGTCTGGCAGCCTGTAATAAAATCTCGCAATTCTTACTGACACGACTCATTTCCGATTTATCCATCGCATTAGCCAGTTTTTCTTGCATATCGATCATAACCAGTTGTGAAACTTCACGCTGTGCTGTTATGAATAATGTCATTGATCGTCTTTCTGAACCAATTGTTGGTTAATGTATTCAACATCTGAAACTTCTAAGGTTCCTGTTGCGGATTTCAATTTCAAGGTATTGATCAGATAGAGATATCGGGATTCTAATAAATCACGTTTTGCGCTGAAATATTGCTGCTGTGCGTTGAGTACATCCAAACTTGTCCTTGCGCCAACTTTATAACCTAGATTCGTAGAATCTAATTGGGTAAGGCTGGACTTCAACGCTTGTTCATAAGCCTTTAATTGAGCGATGCTGCTGGTAAGGTTTAAAAAGGACTCTTGTGTTCTTAAATCAACTTGTCGTCTTGTTGTTTCAACGTCATCTTGGGCTTTTTCTTTATTAGCCAACGACTCTCTGATTTTGGAATTTATAGACCCGCCTTGATATATAGGAATCTGGAGCTGAAGTCCGATTGAGGCATCCTTGATGTCGTAACCGTATCCATAAATACTCCCATTGGTATGATTCTCATTGTATCCACCTACAATATTAACCGTTGGGAGGTTTCCTGCATTCTGCTTTTCAACTTCTTGACTGGCAATAGCCAGCGATTGTTGTTGGATCAATAAATTAAGATTGTTTTGTTCAGATATCTTAACCCAGTCTTCCATATCTGCAGGCTCCGGGTAAATCGGCATAAGATCTTCACGAACCGTCAAAAGTGCTCTGGGGGGGTCGCCAATGATCGACTCAAGCGATCTTTGTTTTACTTCGAGTTCACTTAATGCCCCGATTTCCTGAGCGTTGATCAGATCGAATCTTGCCTGAGCTTCATTGAGGTCAGTAACATTCGAAGTGCCTATGTCGAAATTCGCTTTTGCAAGATCCAATTGTCGGATGATCGAAGTTTTTTGGGATTTGATTAACTCAATTTTGTCCTGTGCCAATAATTCATCAAAATATGCCTGAGTCGTTCTTAATATTAAATCCTGCTTAGCCAGGGCTTGCTGGTTGTCAGCCTGGGAAACCAGTGCTTTTGCCTGTTCGAACTTTGCATTTATCTCTTTGTTGTATAAAGACTGAGTAACATTGATACCGTAATCGTAAGTATGAAAAGACTCCTCACCGTTCTTGAATATGGATGCGCCCATAAACTTAACATGATCTTGAGAAACACTTATCCCGCTATTAAAGTTTACAGATGGCCTGTAAAGCGCCTTACCCTGCTCCAGCTTTTCTTGCGCTGCGACCGTGCCGCTTTGAACAGATGCTAAAACAGGGTCATTAGCTATAGCCAGTTGATAGATATCTAAAAGACTTTGGGGAGAGGCCTGAGCATTTGAGATTGCTATAAGCCCCAGCGTTACAATACCTGATATGAACTTAGTCATTTGCTCATCTTAAAACTTGAATCGTTCTGGTTGGGGTGCGTTGACCAACATCGGAATGCAAGTTTCAAATAAAACATCCCTCTTAAACGAATCTTCAGATATACGTTTAATCAAGATTGCCTGCATGACGGGAGCTTCACCTATTACGATAAACATACGGCCCCCGATTTTGAGTTGCTTTTCAACGGAACTAGGAAGTAATGGCAGCGATCCCGTATAAACGATAATATCAAATGGACCCATCGCCTCATCACCATGTATTCCATCAGCCACTTTTAATTCAATATTCTTAAATGGGAACTTGTTGAATTTTTGTTTCGCGAGTTCACTCAATTTAGGGAATATTTCAAGACTGAGAACTCGATTAGTGACTGTTGCAAGCAATGCAGTTAAGTATCCACTTCCAGTGCCAATTTCGAGTACTGTCTCATTTTTGGAAGGGTTGAGAGCTTGTAGAATCCTTCCTTCTACTTTTGGAGATAGCATGACTTGATTTTCACCAATCGGAATCTCAAGGTCGGCAAATGCTAATCCTTTGTATTCAGCAGGGACAAAATCCTCTCGCGGTACTTGCTTTAACAGATGCAAAACTACCCCGTCCAGAACTTCCCAGGTTCTTATTTGTTGTTCAATCATATTAAAACGAGCTAACTCATTCTTTTCATTGCTTATGTTCTCATGGCTCATTTTGTTTTGCCTTTAATTTAAATGAAAAATATTATAACTTATCTAACATGTCGTTATTGGTGCGTGCGGGTACCTTGACCCTAAACCAGATAGTATAAATTGCTGGTAGAGAAAGTATTGTCAATAATGTTGCTATTAAAAGCCCACCCATGATCGCAACGGCCATAGGGCCAAAAAAGGCGCTTCTTGTTAAAGGTATCATCGCAAGTATAGCGGCGGCGGCGGTCAGGATGATCGGTCGGAATCGACGCACGGTAGATTCAACAATTGCTTCCCAATCCGCTTTTCCTGCACTCTTGTCTTGTGCGATTTGGTCGACAAGGATTACGGAGTTTCGCATGATCATTCCGGAAAGGGCGATGGTTCCAAGCATTGCTACAAATCCAAATGGCTTGTCAAAAATAAGTAAAAACAGAGCCACACCGATAATTCCTAAAGGAGCAGTCAATAAAACCAAGGTAACGCGTGAAAAACTCTGAAGCTGTATCATGAGTATCGTTATAACGGTAACTATGAACAATGGCGCTCCAGCAGCAACCGATTCGCTGCCTTTCCCAGACTCTTCAACGGCACCCCCTGCGTCTATGTGATAACCCAAGGGAAGTTTATCCTTAATTGGCTGCAGTGCAGTTTCTACCATGCTTGAAACTAACGGTGCCTGAGTATGCCCATAAAGCGTCGCTTTGACCGTAATAGTAGGCACTCGGTTTCTTCGCCATATCAATCCTTCTTCGAAACCATATTCGATCTTTGCCAGCTGAGAAATAGGTACGCTGCGTCTGGATGAGGTGATTATCATCAAATCGCCAAGTCTGGAAAGTTGCTTACGTTCCATTTGGTCTCCTCTTACGACAAGGTCAATTCGTTCATTACCCTGACGGAACTCTGTAATAACAAATTCATTGAGGGCCGAATTAAGAAAGTTGGCAATATCTGATGAAGTGACACCTAATAGTCTTGCTTTACTCTGGTCAATATTTAAATGAATAGTTTTGATGGGTTCTTCCCAGTCTAGTTGAACATTGCTTAGATAAGGATTCTTGCGCATCACGTTTGCGACCTGGTTAGCGATGCTTTTTAACGCAGAATAATCGGTGTTGTCAAAACCAGTACCTGCTGCTAGGCCGGAAATGCGGAATTGAACAGGAAATCCGACGGGAGGGCCGTTTTCAAGTCGGAATACCGATCCACGTAATTCAGGGAAATCATGGTTGAAAAGCGAGATTAGTCCAGACCGAATGGCCTCTCTTGAAGGCAAATCTTTGGCTAGAATAACAAACTCGGCGAAATTCTTTCTTGGTAACTGCTGGTCCAATGGCAAATAAAATCGGGGACTTCCGTTTCCGATATAGGCAACGAAATTATCTATGCCAGATTGCTTGCTAAGCCAGGACTCAAGTTTAATTGATGAGGTTTTTGTTGCCTCGTAAGATGCATCTTCGGTCAATCTTAAATCCACAATCAATTCTGGGCGAGTGGAGTCAGGGAAAAATTGTTGCTGTACCTTGCTAAATCCTAAAATCGCCAATCCAAATATCAATACAGTTATACCCAAAACTATCCAGGGATGGCTAATGCAGGCTGTTATGAGGGCTCTCAACTTTTTGTAGTGACTGGATTGGTAGAGGTCGTGATTGTTTTGATGTTGCTTATTCATGTCAGGCAGTAACTTGAAGCCTAAATAGGGTACAAATATTACAGCTGCAAACCATGAGACCAGCAAGGCTATAACCGTTACTTGAAATATTGAGCGTGTGTACTCCCCAGTTGAAGAGGCAGCTGTGGCTATGGGTAAAAACCCAGCCGCAGTAACTAGGGTGCCAGTCAGCATGGGCATGGCGGTACTCGTAAATGCGTACGATGCAGCCCGGGCCCTTTCCCATCCCTGTTCCATTTTTGAAGCCATCATTTCTACGGCGATAATTGCGTCATCGACTAAGAGTCCGAGCGCAAGAATGAGTGCCCCCAGTGAAATTTTATGAAGGCCCACATTAAACAGGCGCATGAAAAGAAATGTTATGGAAAGTACGATTGGAATTGTGATTGCAACAACGAGGCCAGTTCGAAGTCCAAGTGATAGCAAACTGACTGCAAGCACGATCACGACAGCCTCGGCAAGGGATCGAACAAACTCGTGAACCGATTGATTAACTGCCCTTGGTTGGGATGTCACGGTGTGAATTTCAAGCCCGATTGGTAGTTTGTGGTCAATATTCAATATGGCTTCATCAAGTTTTTTCCCAAGTTCCAAGATGTCCCCACCTTTTTCCATGGATACACCTATAAATAGAGCATCTTTCCCCATGAACCTTACAGACTGCGTTTGAGGATCTTGAAATCCATGAGAAACAGTAGCCACGTCACCTAATCTGATATCCCTGTCGTTGGCTCTGAAATGAATGTTTTCGACTTCATCGATTGTGCTGAAGCGTCCCGATGCCTCAACACGGATGCTTTCCTTTTCGGTATTAAATGTGCCGCTTCCGGAAATTAGATTCTGTGACTGGATCGTTTGAATCAGGGATGCGGTGTCGATTCCAAGAGTAGCGATCTTGGCGTTCGAAAGTTCAATGTAAACTTTCTGCTTCTGCTCTCCAAATAGATCGACTTTGGCAACATCTTTTACTCTAAGAAGTTCCGCCCTGATTACCTCTGCTTGTCGTTTAAGCTCGGCTGGGTCATAACCTTGCCCGGTTAGAGCATAGATGTTTCCATATACATCGCCAAACTCATCGTTAAATGTGGGTCCTTCTACATTCGATGGAAGCGTGTTGCGGATGTCGCTGATTTTTTTTCTAGCCTGGTACCAGATATTTGGAATGTCTTCTGCAGATGTCGAGTCTTTGACGCGAATGATAATGATTGACTCTCCGGCGCGGCTGTAGCTGGATACGAAATCCAAATAAGGCAGCTCTTGTAACTTTCTTTCCAGTTTGTCAGTGACCTGCAAGGCCACTTCATTTGCACTTGCTCCGGCCCATCCTGTTCGAATGATCATGACTTTGAAAGTAAAAGGCGGGTCTTCCGATTGTCCAAGTTTGCTGTAGGAAGCTAGACCAATGATAGTGAGCATTAACATAAAATAAAGCACCAGCTTTTGATGTTTTATTGCCCAGTCAGATAAATTGAAACCCATCATTTGTTCTTGCTCGATTCAATCGGGATAACTTTCTCACCAGGCACCAACACTTGAATGCCTGAAGTGATGATTTTATCTCCTGTCTTCAAACCGCTTGCTATCTGAGCACCATATTCTGTGTAAGTGCTTACTGAAACAACATGGGGGTAGGCTCTGTTCATTTCATCAAGTAACCACACTATTGGTTTTCCATCCATCTCCGTTAAGGATTCACTTGGGATAAGGAAATATTCATCCTTGGTATTTTTCATTCTCAATGCAGCGGTCATTCCAATTCGAACATTTTCGTCAGGATTCAGAATGCTTGCCTTTACCAAAAAACTGCGAGTAGCTGGATCAGCTGCAGGCGCGATTTCTCTTATTTTCCCACGATAATTTTTATCTTGGCTTGCCCAAAGTTTGATGATGACATCATCACCGACCTTAATATTACCCATCCTGGATTCAGGAACCGGAATATTGACCTCGAGTAGAGTTGGGTCAGCAATTTTTGTAATTACATCCCCAGCATTGACGACCTGACCGGGTTCGGCATGGATGTCAGTAATTATCCCATCACGTTCAGCTAAAAGTGAAGTGTAGTTCGAATTGTTGGAACTTAACGATGACTGGGCTCTTGCCTGCTGCAAGTGAGCACTTGCATATTTGTACTGCGCCTCGTAGGCGTCTAGTGCCGCAGCCGATATGAATTTTTGTTCGTATAGTTGTTTTTGCCTATCAAGATTGGATTTTGCAAGAGCCAGTTCAGCTTCGGCAACCGAAATATCGGCTTTAGAAGATGCTAAAGCCAGGTCGGCGTTTGAAGGATCCAGCCTTGAAATTAACTGGCCTTTCTTTACCTTGGAGCCAATTTCAACCGATCTTCCGATTATCTTTCCGTCTATACGAAACCCTTGTGGAGATTCGAATCGAGGTTTGACTTCTCCAACAAGGGTCATACCTGTATTCATCTGTTGGTTACCGATTGATATAAAGTAAGCTGGTCGAGGCAAATCCTGTGAAGGTTCTTGTTTTTTGCATGATATAAGCAACATGCTTAACAAAATGATAATTTCTGTGGAAATTCTCTTCCGGAAAATCATAAAGTTTCCTTTAATAATCCATTTAACAAGGCGCTTTGCATTAAGGTAATTCGGTCATCAATTGTTCGCCACTCAATCCATGAATCTTTTCCCAAGACAATCTCCAACGAGCATACACCATGAATTCCGGCCCAAATAGTTTGGGCAATCAACTCAGGATCAGTTAATTGAGACGCAAATGCACCAATTACGAATACATCATCTACAACTTGTTTAAGTAAAGTATAGGCATCATGGTTAGGGGTATGTTGTAAATCTGAGGCGTTGCAGTATTCTTGCACAGGTCGAGAAGTCATAAAAAGCAACCTATAATGGTTGGGGTGACTTAATGCAAAGTGCGCATAGCTTTTGCCAAGTTCCACCATCTTTCTAATTGGGTCTTTTATCTCCAGGATTGAACTTAAATTATCAGCAAGTGCAAGAAAGTCCGTGTTGCATAATTCTTGCAGTAACGATTCCTTATCCTTGAAATGCAGATATATGGCAGTTGGAGAATAGCCAATCCGCTTCGCGATTTCCCTCATCGTGACGGCCTGCACCCCTTTTTCTACAAAAAGATCCCTTGCCGCATCCAGTATTCTGGATCTTATAAGCTTACGATCGGAATCGCTTTTAATTTTTGGGGGCATATAATCAAAATTTACTTAACGACGTTAAATTAACATTGTTAAGTTAAGAAAGTCAACACTAATTTATTTGCAATGCTCAAATTATTTATCAGGATGGTTAAAGAATTATTATTTTGATCGAAGAAGGACTCAGCGAGAAAACAAAAACCTTTTGCTATTACAGGTAGATTACAGCCGGAAATACGGTTGCAGCTAGAACTAGAACTAACCACTCTAATCCCCAGCGTTCCAAGTGACCTGTGAAATGAAGAATAAGAACAGTGATGGCAATAACATAATAGATAGCTAGCAGAATCATATTTTAACCCCTCACAATTATGGATAGATTATATATTGTGTTTAATATTTTTGGGTAATTCTTAAGAATTTGTTTACGTCAGTTTGTGTTTTCACGCAAATTAATTATGGTTATACACGACCTTCCTTAAAGGTTTTATTGATGTTGCAAGTCATTTTGACTTGCATTTAGGTGACAAATCGCGTAAGTTCGTACCAATTGCTAGGGGTCTCTAATTATTTTCTTTTAAATACGTTAGAGTGAGATACACCCTTTGAACCTGATGCGGGTAATTCCGCCGTAGGGAAGCATCATTGCTTCCCTAATAACCCAATCACAGATGTTATGAACTACCGTGACCTAAGTCTTTTATGGAGCAACAATTGAACGCCACAGATAAAAATCTTACTAAATTCCTGAATGAAACCGCATCAGTTGATGAAGCAGTTATCAATCCCTTTGCAAAATCCGCAAAAATCTACGTTGAAGGCAGTCGAAAGGATATCAGGGTACCTTTTCGCCAGATAAGTTTAAGCGATACCCCATCTGCCTTTGGAGCAGAAAAGAACCCGCCAGTTATCGTTTACGATACATCCGGTCCTTATACGGACCCTGAAGCTAAAATTGATATTAGGAATGGTCTGACGCCATTGAGAGCGAATTGGATCGATGAGCGTCATGACACTGAGGTGCTTGATGGGCCCACTTCAGAATTTGGTCATCAAAGGAAGAATGACCCCAGTCTGGCCGACATGCGATTTAACTTGACGCGTAAACCATTGCGAGCGAAACATGGTATGAATGTCACCCAGATGCACTATGCCCGGAAGGGGATAATTACGCCCGAGATGGAATTCATTGCGATACGGGAAAATCAAAGACTTGAAGGTGTATCGGAGATGCTTCGGACACAACATCCTGGCGAGCATTTTGGAGCCAGTATTCCTCAAACAATCACGCCGGAATTTGTTCGAAGCGAGGTGGCCAGAGGACGGGCAATTATTCCAGCAAATATTAATCATCCAGAGATCGAACCGATGATCATCGGTCGAAATTTCTTAGTTAAAATAAATGCTAACATTGGAAATTCTGCACTTGGTTCCAGTATCAGTGAAGAAGTCGAGAAGATGGTTTGGGGAACCCGATGGGGGGGCGACACGGTCATGGATTTATCCACTGGAAAAAATATTCATGAAACTCGAGAATGGATCATTCGAAATAGTCCAGTCCCTATTGGAACAGTACCAATTTATCAAGCCTTGGAAAAGGTAGATGGAAAAGCAGAAGATCTAACTTGGGAAATATTCCGAGACACCTTGATTGAACAGGCTGAACAGGGCGTGGATTATTTTACTATTCATGCTGGAGTCAGATTGGCATATATCCCATTAACAGCGAAACGCATGACTGGTATTGTTTCACGAGGAGGCTCCATTATGGCGAAATGGTGCCTTGCACATCATAAAGAATCTTTCCTTTATGAACATTTTGAAGATATCTGTGAAATCATGAAGGCATATGACGTGAGTTTCAGCCTTGGGGACGGCCTGCGCCCGGGCTCAATATACGATGCGAATGATGAAGCGCAATTTGCAGAACTTAAAACCTTGGGGGAATTAACACAAATAGCTTGGAAGCATGATGTTCAATGCATGATAGAGGGGCCCGGTCACGTGCCAATGCACCTGATTAAAGAAAACATGGATTTGCAGCTCGAGCATTGTGGTGAAGCGCCTTTCTACACGCTTGGCCCACTTACAACTGACATTGCACCCGGATACGATCATATTACCAGTGGTATCGGAGCAGCCATGATAGGTTGGTATGGTTGCGCTATGCTTTGTTATGTGACTCCAAAAGAACACCTTGGCCTACCAGACAAGGAAGATGTCCGTGTCGGTATCATTACCTACAAGATCGCAGCACATGCAGCGGATCTCGCTAAGGGTCATCCTGGAGCACAAATTCGTGATAATGCTCTTTCTAAAGCCAGATTCGAGTTCAGATGGGAAGATCAATTCAATCTTGGACTTGATCCTGAAAAGGCTAAGGAATTCCATGATGAGACGCTGCCGCAGGAAGGGGCAAAACAGGCTCATTTCTGCTCGATGTGCGGACCCCATTTCTGTTCGATGAAGATAACCCAGGATGTTCGGGATTATGCTGCTTCTCAAGGGGTTTCATCTGAGGAGGCCTTGACGAAGGGAATGCAAGAAAAAGCAATCGAGTTCGTAAAGAAGGGATCCGAGGTCTATCAGAAAGTTTAACGAACCAAATGGATGCATGGAATCGATAATCAGGATGAATTTTGAATTGAACAATTAAATGGATAAGCTGAAATTACCGGAAAACAAGAATGATAAACCAAGCCAGGATAATTCAAGCGCAAAATCAGTTCGCCAAAAAATCAGGCCTGTTGATCCAAGTAAACGTTCACGATCAGTGTCTGCATTTTCTTCTGGCAAACTTGAATCGAAACTGACAAACAACGGTCAGAAAACGATCGAATCAAATAAAGTTACAGACCAAAAATCAGGTAAGGACAAACCTTCTCAGAGGAATCATCGTTTTGACGGGAAGTTGCATTCGGATGAGTTGACCGAGATGGACTCTCGTCGAAACGAAAGAGGCAGGGGATCTCAATCCCATCACTCACCAACCAAGACGAATAAGGTATCCGTCATTCAATCTTTCAAAGAGGATGAAATCAAGAATCCAAGACTTTCAAAACGAATGTCGGAGCTTGGTTTATGTTCAAGAAGAGAGGCTGACGAGTGGATTGTGAATGGCTGGGTGAAAGTAAATGGAGAGACCGTATCCATTCTTGGAAGTCGAGTCGATGTGAACGATGTTATAGAAGTAACGGATGAAGCTCACAAGCATCAGTCAGAAACAGTAACCTTCCTATTGAATAAGCCGATTGGATACGTATCCGGACAGGCCGAAGATGATTATGAGCCAGCAGTGGTTTTAATTAACCCTGACAACAGATGGCAAGAAGATCAGGCGGCATTAGAGTTTAAAAGAGGGCATTTGAAAGGGTTGGCACCAGCTGGAAGGTTGGATATCGACTCAACTGGTCTCCTGGTTTTGACTCAGGATGGTCGGATCGCCAAACATCTGATAGGCGAAGACTCGAGTGTGGAAAAGGAATACCTGGTTAGAGTTGAGGGAAGCCTGTCAGAAGAGGGGCTTAAAAAATTGAACTTTGGACTTGAATTGGATGGTCAGGCACTTAAGCCAGCAAAAGTTTCGTGGCAGAATGAAGATCAGCTCAGGTTTGTTTTGCGCGAAGGCAAAAAAAGACAAATTAGACGTATGTGTGAGTTGGTAGGACTTAAGGTCCTTGGTCTGAAACGGATTCGTATTGGTCAGGTTTCTTTAGGCAAATTGCCGGTAGGGACATGGCGTTATCTTAATAAGGGTGAACGCTTTTAGAGTCTTTTGATTGTTGTTTATTTTAATTTAATGGGAGTTATTATGGGATTGTTTGACAGTATTGCTGGAGCGGTGATGGGAGAATTAAGTGGTGGCGATAATGATCAGTTGGTAAAAGTCGCGATGAACCTTCTGAATGAACATGGAGGACTTCAGGGAGTGCTCGATAAATTGAAAGAAGGCGGACTTGGCGAACAAGTGGCATCGTGGGTAGGAACCGGTGCAAATCTTCCGATATCAGCAGAACAAATAACGCAGGCTCTGGGTAGTGGTCCTTTGGCTGAAATGGCTTCCAAATTTGGAATTTCACCAGAAACACTTGGCACTCAACTGGCTCAGAATCTTCCAAATCTGGTTGATAAGTTAACGCCCAATAATCAGGTGCCAACAGAAACTTCTGCAATTCTTGGACAATTGATGGGAATGCTAAAGTCCTAGTCTAAACGTTTAGTGACAGGGGCGCATCGCCCCTTTTTTTGAGGTTATTTATGGATCTAATTTTGTTGATTAAGGCATCTATCCTTGGAATAGTAGAAGGAGCGACGGAGTTTTTACCTGTTAGCAGTACTGGGCATCTTATAATTGCAGGGGACATGCTTAATTTCCTGTCAAAAGAAAAAAGGGATGTCTTCGAGATAGTTATCCAGTTGGGGGCTATTCTTGCAATTTGCTGGATATACCATCAGCGCCTTAGAAGCCTGATATGCAATATAAAATCCGATGTGAATGCACAGCAATTCGTTGCGCATCTATTTATAGCCTTCTTGCCTTTAGCTATTTTGGGATTGATGTTCCATAAAAAAATAAAGGACCTGCTATTTAACCCGGTCTCAGTTTCAATTGCCTTGATAATTGGGGGGGTCATAATACTTTTGATTGAAAGGCTTTCGCCAAAGATCCAGGTGGAAAAAGTTGAACAAATGACTTCAATGCATGCTTTGAAAATTGGATTTTCCCAGTCTCTCGCATTGATTCCCGGAGTGTCTAGGTCAGGTGCAACGATCTTGGGAGGCATGACAATAGGATTGTCGAGGCAGGTAGCAACAGAATTCTCATTTTTCCTGGCCATCCCTGTAATGTTCGCCGCAACTGCCTATGATTTGCTGAAAAACCGAGATCTGTTGTCAATTGACGATCTAAGTCTCTTTTTGGTTGGATTTATCATGGCATTTATTTCCGCATTGATTGCAGTTAAAACGTTTATTCGATACGTTGCAAATCATGATTTTAAGATTTTTGCATGGTATCGAATTATTTTTGGGATTATCATTCTTTTTTACTACAGCCATTAAAGTTAGTAGTATTGATGATATAACGCTATGAATTAAATAGGTATATATGGTATCTGGTTAAATACACTTCAAGATCATAGGAATAAAATGAATAAAAACCTTAAATTCGCTTTTTACGGGTTAGTTGGCATCTTTGGATTGCTTGCTGTCTTCATTCTATTTATATCCCTTACTTTCAATCCGAATGACTATAAACCGCTTCTAGTGAAGTTGGTGCAAGAAAAGAAACAACGGATCCTTACAATTAATGGGGATATTAAGCTTACTTATTGGCCAAAGATTGGAGCGGATCTTGGAGAAATAAGGTTATCTGAACATAATAATGAAAGGGAGTTTGCCTCAATACAAAGTGCAAAGGTCTCTTTATCGCTGATTCCACTGCTTCATAAAGAATTGGTAGTGGATACGATTTATGTTGATGGAGTGAACGTAAATATAGAAAAATTTGCTGACGGGACAACGAATTTTGATGATTTGATGAGCAATAATAAGGAAGAGCAGTCTCAAATCAAATTTGACATAGACGGGATCGATATTTCAAATTCTTCCATCCGTTTTAAGGAAGATAAATCCAATGCAATTTATCAAATCAAGAACTTCAATCTTAAGACTGGTCATGTTGCACTTAATAAACCATTTGATGTACACACTAGCTTTGAGGCGGTTTCGAATGAGCCTAAGGCGTCCGCTCGATTTGAACTGAGCGGCGGGTTTCTAGCCGATCCTGAATCCGGGACGTTCGGGATAAAGAACCTTGATGCAAAGGTCAAGGGTGATTTTGATTCGATAAAGTCAGCGGACATCTCGCTTTCAGGAGACATGAATGCTGTTTCCAAGCATTCTGAGATTAGTTTGGCGAATCTGAAAGTTACATTATCCGGGAATAAGGATGGACAAGTCCTGAATGCTGATATAACGACACCCGATATTTCATTAAAGAATCAAGAAATTGAGGCCAAGCAAATAGAAATGAACTTCAGTCAGAAGAAAGATTCAGACTCAACACAGGCCAAGGTAACCATGTCTGAGATAGCAGGTAAGACGGCTGATTTTCAAATTCCCAAACTGTCGATTGAGGTTAATTCAATAAAAGGGTCAATGGAAATAACAGGTAAATTCGCTTCTGAATTTTCTGGGAATCTTGATAAGTTGGTATTCGATTTATCAAAATTAGTTGGCAATATTCATCTAAAAGACCCATCCATGCCGAATGGGAATATTGACGCCAGCCTTACGATGAAACTGGATGCGGATATCAGGAAGCAGTCAATATCGAGTGTATTTGATGTCAGCTTTGATGGTTCAAAGGTTAAGGGAAATTTAGGGTTAACTCAATTTGATAAGCCGTTTTTAAGGTTTAACATTGACATCGATAAGTTGGATACTGATAAATTCATCACTAAATCATCCAAGGATGACAAAGGCCAGGCAAAACCGGATTCAAACGCTAAAATCGATTTGAGTGCGTTAAAAGCATTGAATGCAGATGGAGAGTTGCGCATTGGTTGGCTGAAATGCTCAAATATAAAAGCCAATACAGTGGACCTCAAACTAAAAGCAGACGGAGGTTTGGTTGAACTGGCACCCTTGTCCACAAATCTCTACGAAGGTACCTCATCTGGCTCCATCATGCTTGACGCAAGAAATACTCCTGTAATCGAAATTAAACAAACGATTAAATCCGTTTCAATCGGGCCACTGATTCAGGATGCAATCAACAATGAGATGCTTAGTGGTAAAGGTAATGTCAATCTGGACATCAAAACACAAGGGTCTTCGATCCAAGCTCTAAAAAAACAGTTAAACGGTTCTGCTTCAATTAACCTGGCCGATGGTTCGGTTAAAGGAATCGATATTGCTGGAAAACTTCGCTCAGTAAAAGACAAGCTTAACGTACTGAAACAGGATAAAGTTGAATCTGACAAGACACAAAAAACAGATTTTAGTGAAATGAGCGCAAGCTTTAATATAAAGGATGGGGTTGCCCATAACGAAGATCTATCAATGAAAGCCCCGCTTTTTAGAATTGCAGGAAGCGGAGATATTGATATTGGGAATTCCGAGATCAACTATTTGGCAAAGCCTACTGTTGTCGCTACGTTGAAGGGACAAGGAGGCTCCGATTTAAGCCAGCTCAATGGATTGACAATACCAATCAAGCTTTCCGGTCCTTTCGATAAAATAGTTTATGCATTGGATTACAGTAGCCTTCTTGAAGGCATGGCAAAAAATAAGGTCTTAGATAAGATTGGAGGTTCCAAGGGAGCGGCGATTAAATCCTTATTGGGTGCCGGCAACAATAGCGGCTCTTCTTCAAAAAATGCCAATGACAACCAGGCAGGTTCAAATCAATCGGATACTTTAGGGAACAACACAAAGAAGAAATTAAATAAATTGCTTGGATTCTAATGAGTGAATTTGCCTCACGTTTGATTCAATGGCAAAAACATTATGGAAGGCATGATTTGCCTTGGCAAAACACGCAAGATCCTTATGCAATCTGGATATCCGAAATCATGCTGCAACAAACCCAGGTATCTTCAGCCATAGGGTATTATCATCGATTTATGAGTCGTTTTCCTGATATCCATAGACTTGCCGAGGTTGAATTGGATGAGGTGATGCGACTTTGGAGTGGCTTAGGATACTATTCAAGGGCTCGCAATCTCCACGGTGCGGCAAAAATTGTCGTGAGGGAACATGGAGGTCGATTTCCCAAAGATTTTGATTCATTACTAAAGTTGCCTGGGGTAGGCCGATCCACTGCTGCAGCAATTGCTTCAATTGCCTTCAATAAGAAATATTCTATTTTAGATGGTAATGTTAAAAGGGTCCTTGCTCGATATTTTATGGTTGAAGGCTGGCCGGGGATTAAAAAAGTTGAAAATGAACTTTGGGAATTGGCCGATGGCCTGTTGCCTGAAAAGGAAATGGCAACCTACAGCCAAGCCCTGATGGATCTGGGGGCTACGGTATGCATACGATCGAATCCTAAATGCGACGAATGTCCCCTCTCTGATTCTTGTCTGGCATTCTTTCAGAATAGGGTCATGGATTTTCCGTTTACCAAACCGAAGAAAGCAATTCCGAGGAAAGAGGTTGTCATGCTCGTTTTGCTGCAGGGTAAAGAAATAATGCTGCAAAAACGTCCTCCAAAAGGCATTTGGGGGGGGATGTGGAGTTTGCCTGAAATGGATGTTAATCAGGATCCAAATGACTTCGTTCTGTCAACATTTGGCTATATGGGCCAGATAAAAGGGCCTTTAAGTAGCATCGAACACGCTTTCAGTCATTTTAAACTGAGGATAACCCCTCAGCTTTTGGCGATTAACCATGCGATAAAATCAACACCGGATAATTTCGTTTGGCTGCCACTGGAGCAAGCCGTTGATGCTGCGCTTCCTGCCCCAGTAAAGAAGATAGTGTCAGAGATATTTTTGAATTCGTAACTCAATCGTTGGCAATGGGTAGTTAGTTAATTACAAATTGAATCCCATATATTAAAGTGCTTGAATGAAAATTCTTCTAATTCGTATGATGGGTTTTGGAGATGTTGCCTCTATTCTTATCCCAGCTGTCAAAATCTATCGGCAACAATTTCCAGAAGCCAAAATAAGTGTTCTGACTTACGGGCCGGGAAATGAGCTAATGACTCTTGTTCCTGGAGTAGATGCCGTATTGACAGTATCGAAAGAGCAATGGCCAAACGATATTCAGCCAGCAATTGAAAGTTTTATCGGAATTGCAAAGGTTGTTCTTGAACAAAGATATGAAAAAATCGTCAATTTTGATACATGGTTCATGCCGTGTTTTCTTGCAAGATTCTTAAAAGACCTTGGTCAGGACATCGTTGGAAATTATATCAACCTCAGCATCAGCGAGTTTCATGAAAAGCTTACCAGTCTGGAAATGAACCAAGCGTATTTTCAAAATCCGGGGAACTATCTTGCAAGCAATTTCCCAAATATGCCTGACTGGATCATTCCCTGGTGGGATAAATTCCCTGAAGCGGGAGCCTATCCAGAGTTTTATCTTAATCATTGTTGTGGATTCAAGGAAATCGTAGATATTTCTTTAGATATTCAAGAAGATCCTGATTTTAAATTGATAGCAAAAGAAAGAAGAATAATTGCAGTATCTGCATCGGGCAGTAAAGCGAACAAAAATTACCCGTTTCGAGACAAACTAATCGAACAACTTGAAAAGCAAGGATTTTTTGTTTGGGGAAAGTTTGATGGAAGTGTCCCGATGGAGAAGACACTGGGGCGCTTAAAAGTTACCGATCTATTGATAACCGTTGCAACTTCGACCCAATGGCTGGCGAAACTCGTGGGTTGTCCCTCGTTGATGCTGCCTGGTTCCTTGCCGCCGTCTGTTCTGGGATCTGAACTAGTTGTTGATAAAAAGCTGGAGTGTCAGTATTGTTATCAAAACTATTGCCCGGAAGCAATTGATTTTGCTTGCATGGAGATACCAATCGATGTTGTTGTAGCAAAAGTTCTTGATTATTTTGCCGTTAAATCAGGTAAGAAACTTATTTAAGGATTAAGAAAGATAGTTATGCCTACACTTTACAAATGCCGTGATGATAGAGTTCAGGATGTGCTCTTGGCTTATACAAATGTAGAGGGATCTATACGTTATTCACTCACTCATGGTGGTAGAAGAATACCTTTTGATGAGATTGAGCTTACTTTGATGAGGGAAGAAAAGGCAATGGCGATGGCGAGGTTGGTGATTGATAAAATCATGCGATTGCCCTAGAAATAAGAAAAGCAGCCTTAGTGAACTGCCCCCCAAATGTTGGACATTAATTTGGGGTTAAACATAAGGACTGAATTCTGTACTCAACAGGACTCAGTCCTTTTAATTTTGTTTTAATCCTTACGTGATTGT
>CAIPBJ010000024.1 GCA_903863255.1 uncultured Methylophilaceae bacterium | reverse complement strand
TGACCACGTGGACCTGCCCAGTTGTTTGCGTCGGCCATTGCAGCTTCTTGGTCAGCAGCTGCAGATGCAACCAATGGCATCGCCATAGTCATACCTACTGCCAAACCTAAAGCCAATTTGATTTTGCTCATCTCCATTTTTCTCGTCTCCAAATTAATTGGTCTAATTTCGGAAGGGTTTTTTTAACCCCTACTATTACTTATCAATAACAAATGTAAATGATTGGTAAATAACAGTGGTAGAACTGTAACCAAATGTTAATGAGGTAGAATCATCCAGTCTTGATATTATGTCTGGTCCAAGTAGTCCAGATTAACAATATGAATGGGTCCAGATAGCCGGCTACATGAAAACCAGACTGTTAATGTCGAAATGCGGTCAACATTGATTGATAGAGATTGACATGAGTATTCCCTGCTCGTAGTATCGTTTAGTCCTATAAGATACTCAATCATTCATCAACGATGTAATTGTTATCGTCTAGCTCATTTAACTGCAGAAAGCAAAGCAAAACACCGGGTCTTAAGAAACAGCTTTTTTGCAACCCTTCCTAATAACCAACTAAATTTATTCATGTTAAGAAGAACTATTGAGACTTTGTTCTATCTGACAGGAGCAGCCTTTCTATTTAAGTAAAATTGGGTTCTCGAGATTCGATTTCTTGTTACCCATCCTCAAATGCCATGCCAACTAGGTAAAAAATGCTTCGATCTTGGGATCTAAAATTGGATCTAAACCGACATTCTGACGTCTCTCTTCATTTGCAGATTGCACAGAGGATCATTGACGGCATTCAACTTGGCCGGCTTCCACCTGAAACTGCTATGCCTGGCAGCAGGGAGTTAGCGCAAAGGCTTAAAGTGAACCGGAAAACGGTCATCCTGACCTACGATGAACTGATCGCCCAAGGCTGGTTAGTCACTCAAAATAGAAGGGGTACATTCGTATCCAAAACCCTTCCGCATTTTGCAACCATCCACACTGGAAATAACCTGATTTCGATTGAGAAAAGCCGGTCATCAAAACCAGTTGTTGCACCAAGCAAAACCATACCAGATTCACAGGTCTCGTTAGAATCCTTTATCGATTTCAGTGAAGGGTCTCCGGACATGAGGCTCATCCCTTATGAGATTCTTGCCCGCGCCTTCAGGCGTGCCTTGGTCAGTAAATCCAGAAACAAGCAAATTGACATGGATCATCCAAAAGGTAACATTGAGCTTCGGACATTTATTGCTTCCATGCTAAACCTTGAAAAGGGCATGAACACCCATGCAAATAATATTTGCGTGGTTAACGGAACGCAATTAGCCATGTTCATTACCGCCAGGATCCTGAGCAAACAAAATGACTGCATCGTCTTCGAGGATTTAACTTACCCCAATTCACGTGATGTATTCAAATCTTGTGGCGCCAAAATTTTACATGTCAGTGTCGACGAACATGGAATTAAAATCAATGAACTTGAAAAATTATGCCAGACCAACTCGATCAGCGCAGTATTTGTCACGCCGCAGCACCAGTTCCCGACCACCGTCACCATGTCAGAAGATCGCAGAAAGGGACTGTTACGATTAGCGACGCAATATAACTTCATGATTATCGAAGACAACCATGACCAGGAGTTCGATTTTTCCAACATCAATGTGTTTCCACTTGCTAGTTCCGATAAATCCGAACGAGTGATATACATAGGTTCGATTTCAAAAGTACTCTCACAAGGATTAAGGATTGGTTATCTCGTTGCTTCAGAGAGTTTCATAAACGAATGCGGTGAAGAGAACCAGCTCATTGACAGACAGCAAGACAATGCGTCCGAGTTAGCCATTCTCGAATTAATGCATTCAGGTGAAATCAAGAGGCACGTCCGGAGGATGTCCAAAATCTATAAGGAAAGACGCGATGTTTTGCAGGACTTGATTCATGCCGAACTCCATCCATGGCTTTACTTTTCCGAACCAAATGGCGGACTTGCCTTCTGGCTGCAATTCAAGGTCAAGGTGGATATGGTCAAGCTGATCAAGAACTGTGCCGCACTGAATGTGCACTTCTCAGAAGGCTCGCTTTATTCAGAAAATAATATCGATGTTCAAGCCATTCGATTAAGTTTTGCGAAATTGAATCTATCGGAGCTTTCGGATGGGGTACAGCGAATCAAACGTGCCTTGATCATGCCATGAATAATTAAAAGCAGGCCGCATGATTTCAATCATTGATATATTTGATTATTTTTTACTAAATATTCCATTTTTAATTATTTTAATTTAAAATATCATTTATACCATTTTATTATTTCATTTCAGTATTGAATTGATAGGATGAATCCATCCCTGCTGTCTTGCTTAAGCAAAATTTCAGCGAGAGTTTTTTGTTTTAGTGAGACAGTACTTTGGAAGGCATCGATGGTGAATCGATTTTATGCCTTATCCGTACCACAAAAGGCTATTTGCTTTTTGTGGTTTTTTTTATACGGCGAAGATCAGGAATGAGCTGCTAATTTGATTTAGATTCCAGTTTTGGCAAGGGGATAGCGGCGGTAGCGAAAAACATCAAGCCCAATACCAGTCCTAAATACCGTGTATCCCAACTATCTGAAATGCCGACAAGCAAGGTACTAAACGATGGATAGCTGCTCGAGGAATCAACAATTTCAAAAAAAAGTACAAAAAGCAATAAGGCGAGTATGGAAAGCTTCAATGTTTTCATAAGCGTATCTTCATAGTGGTCAAAGAATTTTGATTCAATTGGCTTGTTGGATACTATTTTAATTCTGGGATAACACCAATAGTCCAAACGGCCTAATTGAAAAAAGATTTCGTTTAACACCTATACTTCAGTATAGCCGTTACCATTAATCAGCATGGTTAATTTCCGACCCGCCAACGACCATATTGCGACCAGCCTTTTTTGCCGAATAAAGCGCGGAATCTGCAATCGGGAAAATCACATCGATATTTTGACCCGGCATGCGCTCGGCAACGCCGGCACTGAATGTAATGAGAATATGCTGTTCATTATGCATGAACAGATTCTTCGTCAGTTCTCTCTGGACGCCTTTCATGACCTTGACTGCGTCATCCTGTTTTGTTCCAGGGAACAGAATCACGAATTCCTCTCCGCCATATCTTGCAACCACATCGGTGCTTCGTATCGCCTGTTTGATTATTTTGACCAGGTAAGTCAAGGCTTCGTCACCCGTCGCGTGACCCAGGTTATCGTTCAGTTTTTTAAAGTGATCGATATCCAGCAATGCCAATGACAAGATCGTATTGTGCCGATCGGCACGGCTAAACTCTTTGGAAATCGCCTCGTCAAGCCCCCTTCGATTTAATGCCCCGGTTAGAAAATCCTGATGCGCTATCTCGCTGATGTAATCCAGTTCAGCCGTTAACCTGATTATTTGCTGCTCAGCGTCTTCAACCTTTTTCTGGGTTTCCTTGAATACTGAATAATATTGATGCGCATCTTCTCTCATGATGCTGATATCGTCTTGGAGGTTCAAAAGAATTTTGCTCACTTCATCCTTCTCTGGCGACAAAGCAATCTTACTTTGATAATCCTCAATTTTTGACTCGTAATCTTTCGTACTTATCGACATATCAGACAAATTTGCGACTGAACTTTTTATCATTCTTTTGACGGATTCTTTGGCTTCCACCAATCCGGGTCTAATATTGGCCTGATTGATTATCAGGCTTCTCAAACTGCTTTCAGCACTAAACAGTGAATCAAGATCGATCGGTTTTAAAATAAGTTCATTGATGATACTGGTCTGGCCCTTTAACCATTGATCCTCAATCACGGACTTTTCAAAACTATCTACGAGCAGGTGCAACATTTGAATCAAAGAATTCTGAATCCGATGCAAAGCATCGTTTTGCATTTCGGCACCCAGTAATATCTGGTTCAGTTCCGTGACGATCTCATTAAGTTGGTCTATGGAATCGATACTCTGAAACTTCATGACCAGGGATTTCACCTTCTGTTCAGAGCCAGGTATGTTCGAAAGCAAGGGGACAGCAACCGAATGAAGCGTGCGCGTCAACATGTCACGCCAAGCGGCCTCGAGCAATGCATCTTTTTCAGTTTTGACTGAAGGAAGGGTCGAAGCAGTCGGTTTACCAGGATGCGATTCGCTTATTTGTGGTTTTACTTCCTCTTCAAAGGTATCCGTTTGGCTATTAACGATACTGCCCTCACCCCATGACGTAACAACATCCTGTATCTTAAAGACAAGCTGGGATGGGTCATGGGCGAATTTAACAATCACATTGTTGATCGCATCCTTCTTCTTCGCGAAAGTCAGTCCATGATGTTTGACTTCCAACTGCTTAAGAATATAACGCAACAAGGAAGCCAGATTACCAGTACTATCCTGCTCCGTGTCGGCCGTGATGAGCTTGGAAAGATAATCTTCCAATTTCACCGAATCAAGTTTAGACATCAACGATGCGATGTTTTTTGAATCCGTGATGAACTTCGGCCTGTCTTTACCTAATTTGAGCAATGCCTTTTCGAGGGACTTCGACAAGACCTGAGACGCATCGACTGAATCCGAACCTGCGATCAAATCATAAACACGTCGATAATTATCTGGAGTGGGGGGAATATTATTCTTTGAAAGCTGGATAAGCGCCTGTCGGGCTAATTCCTTAGGGTTGATCTTCTTGGTTTCCATTAGGCATCCATTAGCAAACGATCCAATTAATCTATCATATAAATATCAAATAAACCGAATTTAATAATATTATCATTTTT
>CAIPBJ010000023.1 GCA_903863255.1 uncultured Methylophilaceae bacterium | reverse complement strand
TGCGCAAGCAGCGGCTGGACCTTCGGTCCCCGCAGCGGCGCAGCTGCGCGACCACGTGATCTTCGACGGCTTTGCCGTCTTAGCCCTTCAAGGATACGAGCCAGCTACTTTGCCTTGGTCACGAGCCTCGAACAAGCTTGATAACTCATCGACAGTAATTGACGGCTTCGCGGTCCCGTGGTCGCGAAGCGACCAGGATGGCAATCAGTAAAGTCTAAGCGACAATTCAAAGTAAAAAAATTGCAGGCAATGTCGCATCGTCCCGAGCCAGCTTGGTCGCGTAGCTGCGGGGACCGAAGGTCCTGCGCAAGCAGCGGCGCAAGCAGCGGCGCAAGCAGCGGCGTAAACAGCGGGAACCAACACAATGCGACGATGTCGTCCTAGCCTACAGCAATAATACGAGCTAAGAAGAATGACCATGTTGTAGCAATACCTCCTAATAGGTAATGGGCAACGCCAACAGCACGACCTTGAGTAATGCTTAATGCACGCGGTTGAATAGCTGGAGCAACTTTTAATTTATTATGTGCCCAAACAATTGATTCAATAAGTTCTTGCCAATATCCACGACCACTGAATAAAAACATTAAACTAAAAGCCCATACAAAATGTGCACCTAAGAAAATTAATCCATAAGCTGATAATGCTGACCCGTAAGATTGAATAACTTGTGACGATTGGGCCCAAAGGAAATCTCGAAGCCATCCATTAATTGTATTTGCACTTTGAGCAAAATTTCCACCAGTAATATGTGAAACACCAGAACTCGTTAAGCTTCCCCAAACGTCAGATTGCATTTTCCAACTAAAATGAAAAATAACAATTGATAAGCTATTATACATCCAAAATAAACCTAGGAAAACATGATCCCAAGCAGAAACTTGACATGTACCGCCACGGCCTGGTCCATCACAAGGAAATCTAAATCCTAAATTTGCTTTATCTGGAATTAAACGAGAACTACGTGCAAAAAGAACACCTTTTAAAAGAATTAATACTGTTACATGGATTGTAAAAGCATGAATATGATGAACCATAAAATCTGATGTCCCTAGGGAAATAGGCATCATAGCTATCTTTCCACCAACCGCAAAAATTTCTCCACCCCATGTTGGGCTTGTTGAAGCGAAAGCATTTGGTGCTGTCGAGAAGGCATGATCGCCAGCTGCTCCAGGAGCTAAATAATGCGTTGATTGAATCCATTGAGCAAAAATTGGTTGTAATTGAATTGCAGTGTCTGCAAACATGTCTTGTGGTCTTCCTAAAGCGCTCATTGTATCGTTATGAATATATAAGCCAAAACTATGGAAGCCTAAGAAAATGCAAACCCAATTTAAGTGAGAAATCATAGCGTCACGATGACGAATTACACGATCAAGAAGATTATTGTAATTATTTGTTGGATCATAATCGCGTACCATAAAGATAGCCGCATGAGCTGCACCACCAACAATACAAAAACCACCAATCCACATGTGATGTGTGAAAAGTGAAAGTTGAGTTCCATAGTCAATAGCTAAATATGGATAAGGAGGCATTGCGTACATGTGATGAGCAACAATAATTGAAAGAGAACCAAAAAGAGCTAAATTTAAGCCTAATTGGGCATGCCATGAAGTTGTTAAAATTTCATATAAACCTTTATGACCTTCACCAGTAAATGGACCTTTGTGAGCTTCAAGAATTTCTTTCATGCTATGTCCAATTCCCCAATTTGTACGGTACATATGACCAGCAATTAAGAAAAGAACTGCAATCGCAAGATGATGGTGTGCTGTATCAGTTAACCAAAGACTTCCTGTAACAGGATTTAATCCACCGCGGAAAGTTAAAAAATCAGAATATTCATTCCATTGTAAAGTAAAAAAGGGAGTAAGTCCTTTTGAAAAACTTGGATAAAGTTCTGCCATTAAATTTCTATTAAAAAGAAATTCATGGGGTAAAGGAATTTCTTTAGGATCAACTCCTGCATCTAAAAGTTTATTGATAGGAAG
>CAIPBJ010000022.1 GCA_903863255.1 uncultured Methylophilaceae bacterium | reverse complement strand
TTAATGCAAGAACTCAATCGTGAAGCTAATACGCTAGGATCCAAATCCGTTTCTATCGAAACATCTCAAGTTTCAATGATGCTGAAAGTGTTAATCGAGCAAATGCGGGAACAGATACAAAACCTAGAATAGTGTTTTGATCAACCATGAAGGTTTTTGGCGATGGTTGCGCTAGCATCAAATGTAAATTTGATAAATACTATAAATGATTTATACTGTTATTTGCTTTTATATTAGGATAAGACATGCATGAAAAAACAAAGCACCCGGCAAAAACTACTACTGAAAATAAGGTATCAGATGATGAAGGTTTGCTTAGCGTGCCCCTCGAACCTATTGAGAATGTCTTAAAGGACAATAAGAAAGAGAAGCATAAAAAGCCTAAAATGGTTCGGGACAGTTTCACCATGCCAGACAGTGATTATGCTCATATCGCCCGATTAAAAGAACGATGTCTCAAATCTGGAGTAAGCGTTAAGAAGAGTGAAATCCTTAGAGCTGCTCTAAAATGTCTGTCAAAGTTACCAGACGATTCCCTGAAAGAAGAAATTGCCGGTTTAGATATAATTAAAACGGGCAGGCCTTCCAAAAACTGATTTATTTATTTGAGGTGCAATTATGGCAGCTAAGCCTAAAGACAAGATAAAGGCCAAAGAAAACAAAACGGCTGAATATAAAATAAACTGGATGCCTGAACCTGAAGAGCATGATTATCCTGCCGCGGGGTCTTATCTGAATTTGATTTATGATCCCAAATTAACGACATCGTTTGTAGAGAAGTTAAAGCTGGCAGAGATGACTACTTTTAAGGCAAAAGACATTTTCAGGGCTTCTTCACTATCCTTATTGGGAGTAAGTAACTCTCACGTAAAAAAAGACCAGAAGAAAATATTAAACGGTCAGCCTATTTCTCCTTTACTGCTAGTAAGAGACAAGGCATTAGGTAAAGTAATAATAGCCGATGGGTATCATCGGCTTTGCTCTGTTTATAGTTTTGATGAAGATGCAGTCATACCCTGCAAGATAGTCTAATAAGTCACACAAAAGGAAACTACCAATAATTAGCATTATTGGTAGTTGGAAATGATTAAACCACTTTGCGACGGGCAATAAATCCTAATAAACCGATTCCACTCATTATCATCAGATAAGAATCAGGTTCAGAGACTGGATCGCAGAACCTTACTCTTAGTCCCGTTGGGTTTCCGGAGGCCTGAGCGACATTTACTACATCAAAAGCTAGAATGTTAATTCCAGATTTGAAATTGGCATTGGTTGAGAAGTCAGTCCAATTCTTGTAATCATTTTTAGTCGAACTGGCGATTTCAACTCCATTTAAGTATATTGAAACAAAATTATCCGATTCAAATTGACCTTCAAGAAATGCGGTAGCTGGGTCTCCAGTGAGATCAAATCCAGTCATATAGATGTAATTGCCATTTGTAACAGGATCGGCCGAAGTATTTGCATTTTTAAAAGGCGTAATCCAACTTGAACTTAAGTCATTTTTGTCCCAGCTTGGATTAAGATCGACGTTTGAGCTTACGTAAGCCGTACCAAATAGCAAGGAATAATTCAAATCAGGATTATTCTCTCCCCCCTGGCCAGTGTTATAGAGACCTGTAATCAGTGCAGCGTTTGAATAAAACGACATTGTGAGAAAGAAAAATGATACAAAACTTAACACCGAGTTGCGTAACTTCAAAGTGAATCCCCTTTAAAAAACCAGAATAAAAAATATTTTATTGAGACTAATGTTATGTTAATTATTTTTGACAATATATAGT
>CAIPBJ010000021.1 GCA_903863255.1 uncultured Methylophilaceae bacterium | reverse complement strand
TGTGTGAGTTTATGGTTTCGAGAGACGCTTTGTTCGAGGGTTTCCACCATGCGGTTAAACTTCTGTCCGATGCGCGCCAGTTCGGGTAAATCGAAGGCGGGTAATCTCGCCCCCAAATCCCCTTGCTCGAGCCAATTCAAGGCTATCAATATCTTTTCAGTCGGTTCTAAGGCTTCGGCAACCGCCCAAACGATCATTAGATTCACAGAAATAAAGAAGATTGCTGCAAGAATCATAAGGTCCTTGATCTGTTTCCAAATCTCAGCGTATTCATATCCCGGTTCAGGCGTGATGATAAGGGTTCCCAATAGTTGCCCATGGTATTCGATCCTTCGGGTTATGGGTTCCCACTGAGGACTGATCTTGTTTAGGATGTTCTGGAACCATGCAGGGGCTTCTGAAGCAGTGATTTTTTCTTTTCCTGCCTGATTGCTATCAACGACCTTTCCTGACTTGTTGCTGAGCTCAATTTTAAGATGGCGCATATGGTTCAGTCTTTGCAGGTTGAATTCATGACCGGCAAAGTTCTCCTGATTCATGTCAGGGTTGTTGAGTATCGCCGTGTCAAAGAGATAGACAACCAGGTTCTCCGCTGAAATAATCTCAGCACGAGTGTTCTGTCTGGCATTGATCAGGGTCAGGTAGGCGCCAGCCAATATGATAAGGGCAAGCAGGCCTGTGACGATAAGGTTGAGTCGAAGTTTAAGGGTCAATTACAATCTGCACTTATTACAAAATGTTGAACATCACTATAACGATTGAAACATAGAAATGAAACGGATGGAAAGACATCGGGAATTTTTCCTAATGTTTTTTCCGAGTTACTTTGTTAAAGTCGTGCCATAAATAATTTTTTAAAATAATGAATCTTATCGCCATGGCATCCAAGCAAAAAATAAAACTTAGCTCTCTTATCATACCAGTGGTATCTATTTTCACGATTTATAATGATGCGTATGCAGAGAATAAAGCGGAGGTCCTTGAAACGGGGAACATTGAGGTAATCAGCAGTACGCCCCTTCCAAGTCTAGGAACCCCAATTAGTGAAGTTCCAGCCAATGTACAGTCAAGTACTTCCAAAGAGATCACCCAGCAGGAGTCACTGAATCTTTCTGATTTTCTTGACAGTAACCTTGGTTCGGTCAATACGAGTAACAGCGTAGGAAATCCTTATCAGTCGGATGTTTCCTACCGGGGGTTCACCGCTTCTCCTATTCTGGGCACAGCAGTAGGGATGTCAGTTTTTCTGGATGGGGTCCGTTTTAACGAGCCTTTTGGTGACATCGTGAACTGGGACTTGATCCCAGCCAATGCCATATCGAATATCAGCCTTATCCCCGGATCGAATCCATTGTTTGGGTTGAACACCTTGGGAGGGGCTCTGGCGGTGAATACGAAAAGTGGTTCCGATTACCCGGGGATCAAGGCATCGGTCTATACCGGATCCTGGGGCAGGCACGCTTTTGAGTTCGAAGCTGGCGGGGAGGATAAGTCTCATGGAATAGATTATTTCGTTGCTGGTAATTTCTTTCACGAGGATGGTTGGCGTGATAACTCGGCAAGTGATGTCAATCAGTTGTTCAGTAAGGTTGGCTGGCATAACGATACAAGCGATCTGGATCTGGCACTTGCTTTGGCTGATAACAAGATGGAAGGTACCCAAAGCTTACCTTTGTCGATGCTGAGTAATCCAAAGCAAGGATATACTTATCCCGATCACATTACGAACGAACTGGGGATGATCTCATTAAAGGGAAGCCATTTCATAACGGATGAGGAGCTCGTTGCCGGAAACATCTATTACCGCAGGAGCAATTCAAATGGTTTCAACAGCAATGCTTCTTACGATAACGACCCTACCTCTCCGACTTATACCCAAATTCTGGCAAGCAACGCGACCTCGGTCACCCAACAAAACGGTTTTGGCGCTGCTTTACAGATCAGCTTGTTGAAAGATCTCATGGGGCATAGGAACAATTTTACTTTGGGTGGATCGATTGATTACGGACGCGTAAACTACAGCAGTGCAACTTATGGGGCGACATTGGTCGGTCAACAGACCATTACCCTCGATCCAACTGATCCTAATTATCTTCAGGATTCGGTCGTCTTAAGAACGATTAGCGATTACTACGGCCTGTTTGCAACTGACGATTTCGCAATCAACGATCAATGGAATCTTACTTTATCCGGTCGTTATAATCTTGCTCAGGTTCATTTATCGGGAACAAACAGCGTGCCGGG
>CAIPBJ010000020.1 GCA_903863255.1 uncultured Methylophilaceae bacterium | reverse complement strand
TGCTAATGGAGGCACTGTCAGTCAGGCCACAGGACGCAAGTCCAGTGTGCTTGCAGGTGCCGTTGAAGTTAGAAGCCCCTGCCTTTAGGCATGGGGTGCTCACCTAAGAAGAATCGGGATGACGGAACACAAGCAGTTTTTCCCCCGCCAGGTTGTCGATGCTGGCTGGAATCGTTGGGACTGGGCTTTATTGCCAATTGTTCTCGCTATCCTTATCTTGTTGGCATACGGCGGGGAGCAGATGGCACGTCCCTACCACCTAGGCGAAACCTTGCCTTTGTCTCTTGACCCTATCAACCTGCCTTATTACCTTTTACGTACGACCCTCAGGATGTTCATTGCGTTGGGAGGATCCATTGTATTCAGTTGCGTGTTTGCCGTCTTAACGACTAAATACCGTACCGCGGAAAAAATCCTGGTCCCTGTTCTTGACATATTGCAGTCCATCCCTATCCTTGGCTTTTTGTCTATTACCGTTACGGCATTCATCGCACTTTTTCCCGGTAACTTATTCGGTGTTGAATGCGCGGCAATCTTTGCCATCTTCACTTCCCAGGCCTGGAATATGGCATTCAGTGCCTATCAGGGTTTCCGAACGGTTCCATCCGAACTGAGAGAGGCCGCCAGCGTGTTTAAACTCTCCAGCTGGCAAAGATTCTGGCGGCTGGAACTCCCTTTTACCATGCCAGGGCTGTTATGGAACATGATGATGTCCATGTCGGGTGGCTGGTTCTTCGTGGTCGCATCCGAAGCCATTGCCGTTTCTGGACAGAGTATCAAGCTCCCGGGGATCGGCTCGTATATCGCATTGGCAATCGAGCAGCGTAATCTCCATGCGATTGGATGGGCCATCGGTGCGATGTTGATTGCCGTGATGATGTACGATCAATTCTTTTTTAGGCCCTTGCTTGCCTGGGCTGATAAATTTCGTTTTGAAGAAACGGGCAGTGAGACCGCACAGGACTCCTGGCTGCTTACATGGTTAAGACGAACGGAGCGGATTCAAGGTTTCGTGGCTTCAATCGGAACATTGCTGGACCGCTCCTTTGCCACCTTTCGGTTGCGCTACGATGGCACGTCCATTAAAGCCCGTCCTCAACTGCTAGCATCCTCATCGCAACGATTTTGGGACGCATTGATTACTGCGGTCGTCTTTTATGCGATCTGGACACTTATCCACTTTATCCATGCCGAGGTGGGTTGGGGTGAGTTCGGTCGTGTTTGTATTCTTGGATTCTATACGATGCTGAGAGTGATCGTTCTTATCTTTCTTGCTGCAGTAATCTGGATACCGACAGGCGTATGGATCGGGATGAACCCGAGGTTGGCGGAGCGTGCGCAGGCGACCATTCAGTTTCTGGCAGCCTTCCCTGCAAACCTCATGTTCCCGGTTGCGGTCCTTCTCATCGTAAGATTCGGCCTGAATCCTGACATTTGGCTTTCTCCCTTGATGATCCTTGGCACACAATGGTACATCTTGTTCAATGTGATTGCCGGGGCTTCGACCGTGCCTACCGAGCTTCGTTATGCAGCCAAGAACCTGGGGCTTAGAGGATTCTTGAAATGGCGACGCTATCTGATTCCCGCTATTTTTCCAAGTTTTGTTACAGGTGCAATCACGGCGTCAGGCGGCTCATGGAACGCCAGTATCGTTGCCGAGTACGTGACTTGGGGAAAAACGACCGTAAAGGCGCACGGTATTGGCAGTTATATTGCTGAAATGACTTCGATTGGCGACTTTCCCCGTATTGCTCTTGGTATTGGTGTCATGTGTGTGTTTGTAATGGGTTTTAACCACTTCGTTTGGCGTCGGCTCTATCGAATGGCGGAAGACCGCTTGCATTTTTAGGATAAAAATATGTCTACCCCGATAATAGAACTTAAATCCGTCGGAAAGTCCTTCCATTCTGCAGACGGGTCGTCAAGGTCAGTCCTGGAAAGCGTCGAGTTCACCCTTAAGGAAGGCGAGATCGTTGCACTGCTCGGCCAATCCGGTTCCGGAAAGTCGACCATGCTTCGAATCATGGCCGGACTCATCCCGGCTGATTCTGGTCAGGTACTCTATCGCGGGATGCCGCTCTATGGGCCTGCCGATGGGATCAGTATGGTGTTCCAGTCTTTTGCGCTATTTCCTTGGCTAACAGTCCAGAAGAATGTGGAATTGGGACTTGAAGCCAAAGGGATGCCTCTGGAAGAGCGGATGCAGAAGGCGTCGGAAGCCATTGAGCTGATAGGACTGTCTGGTTTCGAAGGGGCTTTGCCAAGGGAGCTTTCAGGCGGGATGCGCCAACGTGTCGGGATTGCCCGCGCGCTTGTCATGGAGCCGGATGTCTTGCTCATGGACGAAGCATTTTCTGCTCTTGACGTGCTAACTGGCGAACGGCTTCGTGAAGATATCCTGGAGTTATGGGAAACTGGAAAGATCCCAACCAAAGCCATGCTCGTTGTTTCGCACAATATTGAAGAAGCCGTCATGATGGCTGATCGTGTTCTGGTCTTTGCAAGCGATCCGGGAAGGGTGCGAGATGAAATTCCTGTCGTACTGGCGAGACCACGTCAGGTTGAAAGTCAGGAAGTTCGAGGGCTGATAGATAACGTGTACGGATTGATGACGGCAGGCGCGATGCGGACCGGCCGCATGACTGAAAAGGAGTCCAAGCTTGGACTGGGAGCAAGGCTGCCAGAAGCCGAGATATCGAGGCTCGAAGGCATACTTGAGGTCCTTGCGGAAGAACCTTTTCTTGGCCGTGCGGATCTGCCAAAACTTGCTGAAGAGACAGAACTTACCGACCAGGAACTATTTAACGTTTCAAGCGCACTGACCATACTCGGGTTTGCCATGGTGGAGAAGGGCGATATCCTGCTTACTGCCCTAGGTAGGCAGTATGCCGGTGAGAATAATGCTGAGCGTAAGGCGATATTCAGTAAGCAGCTGATTGAAAACGTTCCTTTGATCGCCTATATCCGACACGGACTCCTTCAGGATCCATCCGGTGACCTTCACGAGGACCTCTTCCTCAAGTTGCTGCGTTTCTCCCTGGATGAGTCAGAGGCTGAGTCCGCGCTTCGCGTTGCGATTGAATGGGGGCGCTATGGCGATCTGTTTGAATACAACTTTAATACCGGGGTACTCAATATCCCTAAAGATGAAGATCTGGTTTCTGATTAAAGTACCGTTTCTTTTTACAGTTGCTTTGCTTTCAAACTGCAATTAGAATCTATTCCATTGATTTTGAAGTTTAAGCTCTGAACGAATTGACTTGTCATCGTTTGCAGTTTCTTGATTTCAGGTCTTGATCGATACATGAAAGTCTTTGCAGTCTCAACTGCAAACTTCTTTTACTTCGAACACCCGATTATTGATAAAAGTTAGGAATATTAATTGTATAAATTTTTACGTTTTTTTACTTTAGTGGCTATATTCTGTTTTGCTGGAAATGCATTCGCTGACCAAAAGGTGGGGTATGTAGAAGTAGAAAGAATTCTGAAGGAAGCCCCACAAATTGCTGAGATCGGAAAAAAGCTAGAATCCGAATTCAGTTCCAGAACCGCAGAACTTACAAAATTACAAAAACAAATTAAAGATCAGGAAAGTTCCGGTACAGCAAAGGAGCAGGACCTCAATAATCTGAAATACGAGTTCGATCGCAAGCAACGTGAATTGAACGAGGATGTGAATAATCGGAAGAACGAGGAACTTGCATCATTCCAGGATAAAGTTAACAAGGTCGTCACGTCGATCGCCGATTCAGAAGGTTACGATCTTGTCCTTTATAATGGCATCGCCTATTTTAGCAAACGAATCGATATGACGGACAAGGTCTTGAAAGCCCTTGCCAAGCCGGCTCAATAGACGTCGCCAGAAGTACTTAAAGTTCGGCATGGAATCGGAATCC
>CAIPBJ010000019.1 GCA_903863255.1 uncultured Methylophilaceae bacterium | reverse complement strand
GAGACTTATCCAATTTAGGCTTTGGTTTCGACATCTTTGGTCTTCCACGTGGTTTAGACACGAGTGCTTCTGCGCCACCACCATTATAAAGCCTTTGCCAATCCATAATCACCGTAAATGCAGGCATACCAAAGTAGGCAGCCGCTCGAATCGGAGTACTCAGGCGCTCTTCGATATACCGCAGAACACTCAGCTTAAACTCAACAGTGTAGACTTGTTTGCGCTTCTCAAAATAATGAGCACCATGACATTGATACCCATAAATCCATTTTCTTAATAAGCTACGCTGTACACCATATTTATTTGAAAGCGTGCTATAGCCACACTTATTTGATTCATAGTCGCTGATGACTTGTAGTTTAAACTCTTTTGTATATTTAGACATAAAAACTGCACCTTAATTAGTTGTACAATGTGTCCAACTTTTGGGGTGCAGTTCATAGGCTGCTTTTTTGTTTACTTGGTTAGAACTTAAATTTCTCCCCAGCTTTCATCCCACATGCAATGTTTGATTGTTTTCCGATTCTTTATCAATTCGTCTATCGACGGCTCATCATTCAGAGCACGTTTAATTGCGAGTTTTGTCGCTTCGTAATTGTTTTTATACATGTCTGCCTTATCAAGGTTGGCTTCTTTTGCGCAACCAGGGTCAATCCATACAAGACTGATAATGCACAAGTCATTAACTTGATCCTTAGGAATAATGCCCTCAATCACACAGTCCAATACAGCGTCGGCGGTGGCTGCCTGCACAACGCCACCAAAAAGTTCGATATTTGCGGAGTCTTTTAAGGTGACTTTAGGCACCATCATTGTTGCCGGACGAACTAACTGATTGATATCTCTAACCGCAAACATGGCCGTATGTCCTTTGCTTTGTGCCATCATGTTCGCAAATGCTGTTCCAACCGGACCGTCAACAGCGCCAATAACAATTTCAGGCATTGCCGCCGTAACATCCTTGCCTTCACTGAAAACTGTCGCTTCGCCGGCCTTTAGAATTATTTTAGACATTGAACATCCTTATTTAAGAATTGATAAAACTGTATTTTACCGAAGGGGTGAACTATCAGCAAATCAACAAATGCATATCACGATGAACAATTCCGGCATCCATGTAGGGTTCGCTGCAAACTTCGAAACCGAATTTCTCATAGAAAGGAATGGCATGCAATTGCGCAGAGAGGGTGATTGAAGACCATTCTTTCCTCTGGCAAATCAAAATGGCGTTTTCTAATAATTTTCTTCCTATTCCTGTCGTCCTGGATTCCTTTAATACAGCCATACGTCCTATGATTCCGTTTGCTAAAATGCGAGCACAACCCAAGTGTGCATTCATTTCATTAATCGCTAATAGGTGAATAGCCTTGTCATCGTGCTGGTCCCATTCCATTTCCTCAGGAACCCCTTGTTCTTCTATGAATACCCTCGTGCGAATATCTCTAAGTCTCTGCTGGGAAGTGATCCAGCTAACTTCGAATATTTGAATCTGGTAGAATTGTTCATTGCGATTGTTCATCGATTGTTTGATTCGTTTTATCTTGTGCGCTGGTTGCCTGGTTCTGAATTTCCTTGGCCTTTGTTAGCGCATTCCTTTGGTCTGGGGCAATTTGAAGTTGAGCATTGTTCTCTTTTGTGCACGCGATCAGAAAATAAACTATCAAGAAAATTATCGATGGTTTCATATGGATCTTAATCGGCTACTCTATTGCAGTCTAATGTGGTTACAGGCATTATGCTTGTCTTTGTAATGGATTTGAAGATAATATTAAAGGTAAAGTCATGGAAAAAAGTTTAAGTTTTATATCGCGAGTTTTTCTTGCATCGATTTTTTTGGGTCTGGTCATCATTCGTCTGGTCATCATATTTAATAATCCTGACGGGTATTTGCAATATCAACAACTTTTAGGTAGCTTTGGTCTCCCAGGCATTTTTGCGCCCTTGCTTATTTTGATTCAACTTGTCGGAGGCGCTTCATTGTTAGTAGGTTTCAAAACCAGGTTCTTTGCATACGTACTTGCCGTGCTAGCTTTCTCTTTGGCTTTGGTGCTTGGTAGGTTCCAGCCAGAGGTGCTTTTCCTATACCTTGGTATCACCGGAGGATTGATCGCATTGGCCCTGCATCCGGTAACCCCCTACAGCATAGATCATTTAAAAAAATGATTATTTGGCAGAAGTGAGATTTTTTGGTAATTGGAATACCACATTTTCAATGACGCCTTGAAGCTCACTCACTTCCGCTAAACTTCCTTTTTCGGCAACCAGCATTTTCAATTTGTTGATGACTTCTTTTACAAGCACTTCCGGGGCGGATGCCCCGGCTGTCACTCCGATTTTCTTCTTGCCTACTATCCAAGAAGGGTCGAGGAAAGAAGCATTATCCACCATGTAAGACTGAATTCCCTGATTAGAGGCAACCTCTCTTAATCGATTGGAGTTTGAACTGTTGGGTGAGCCGACCACGATCACAAGGTCACTATCATTAGCCAGAATTTTCACCGCATCCTGACGATTCTGCGTCGCATAACAAATTGAATCACTCTTTGGGGGGGCGATTTCAGGGAATCTTCGCTTTAATGCCTCAACAATGCTCGCTGCATCGTCTATTGAAAGCGTTGTTTGGGTAACGTAGGCTAAGTTACCTGGATTGGTAACTGTAAGGGTTGAAACATCATCAGGGGTCTCGACCAAATACATTCCCTCCTTCGATTGCCCCATCGTCCCCTCCACCTCAGGATGCCCTTTGTGGCCTATCATGATGACTTCCTTGCCTTCGGCTCTCATTTTACCAACTTCAATATGAACTTTTGTGACTAAAGGACAAGTCGCATCAAAAACTCTTAATCCTCTCGATTCTGCTTCGATACGAACCTCTTTTGATACCCCATGTGCACTGAAGATCACGGTATTCCCCGAAGGAACATCTTCAAGATCATCGATGAATACCGCTCCTTTTTTCTTCAGTTCATCGACAACATATTTATTATGGACAACCTCATGTCTCACGTAAATGGGGGCTCCAAATTTCTCAAGCGCTTGTTCGACAATAATAATGGCGCGGTCAACACCCGCGCAAAAACCTCGAGGATTGGCTAGTAATATCTCAATATTTTCGTTTGTTCTTGTCATGACATGGTTTAAATTTTAAAGAATTCAGTGTCCCAGCCAGTGGGCAAAGGTGAGAAGCAACAACATTCCAACCATCATTAACAAGACTCGCCAGATGAGACCGACGGCGCCTTGTATGTAATCCGCATCTGCTTCGTCACCTACGCCTAGCTCAGGTCGGGAAATTAAAATACCTCTTTGCGGCAAGGTCTCACATAACTTGACTTCAAGAGCACCGGCGCCACTTGACAGGACAATGCCAAGCGATTGATCCGGCCATGTGTGTGCTTGAGTGCGCCAGCAATAAGCGGCGTCCTCGAAGTCCCCGACTATTGCAAACCCTCCAGCTGTAAAATGGGCTGGAAGCCAGTCAAGCCAATTGAAGACTTTTTGGGAGAACATGTTGAATTCATTCTCATTTCGATTCTGAGACCTCCATTGTGTTTTTAGAATATGGGTGAGTCTGTAAAGCAGCGCGCCTGCGGGACCAAGAAATATAAACCAGAATATAGGTGCAAATAAACCCTGATGGGCTCGTCTAAATGTCGTTTCTATGCAGACCGATGCTACTTGCGTCACATTGTAGTGACTGGTCTCTTCGCCTTCCCATTCTGCAAGAAGAGTCCTTGCTTCAAGTATGTTCTGATTCCTCAATGCAGTTGCTATATCCTCGGCACGACGCCCAAATTGACTGAATCGTAGTGTCAGGTATAGAACAAGCACCCCAAATAGAATACCAAGAGCAATGTTTACCGAATAGATTAGATAGAAATAAATGAAGCCAATAGTAAAGACAGGAAGAAGAACGCCGATGATCCAGGCTACGATCCCGTGTAAATTTTTCCCCCCGTTAAAAGTATGCTCTAGAAAGGCTGAGAAAGGGATATATACTTTTTTTAGCCAATCAGGATCAGCTAAAGGACGGTAATAGATCAGTAGCAGGGCTGCAATTAAGGCGATGATGTTCATGATGTAATCTCTTCCTTGCCGATAGGGAAAGGCATTTCGACTGAAAGTATGCTTTTATTGTACATCTCAACCGTAGGCAACTGTAATTTGAAACCGTTCTTTTGACAGTAAGCGAGGATCGCTCCGTAAGCTTTACCATAGGCAAATAATGGATGCGCCTTGATAGTCGCGACTAACACTTTTCTAGGATCCAATTCTGCGTATTTTAGCGGGGGTGACAAATTTGTTTCCTTATCAATAATGTATCCAGTTCTTGCAAGTAGATTATCCGGCTCGGTTGTTCTCGGGTCTGTCATTAATAACGTTATCGAAGCCCCAGGTAAAATTCCTTGTTTCTTGAGTTCGTAAAGAACTTCATTTCTTTTTTCCTGTAGCTTCGCGTAAGGACCTCTTGAATCGAGGTAAACATAACGAACCTTTCCTTCTTCCCTGATATCAAGTGATGGGCTAGAAAAGAGTCCCCACCAAGCCAACGTTAATATTACAGGACATAAAAAAACAAGAATAAAGTAGATTATATTTTTTTTCACATCAAAACACTTAAATTAATTCGATTAACCATCAAATCAAAGATACCATAACCATAAGTTGCTTGCACTTATTGACTGACTGGTATCTTGATATAATTAGACTATTATCCAACTGAAATTTGATCGAGAATTATGAAAAATACTGCCACGCTTCTTATAACTTGCCCTGACCAAAAAGGGATTGTAGCTGCAATCGCTGATTTTCTTTTTCAGCACAATGCAAATATCCTTCATGCTGACCAGCATCAAGACTCAGAGAATAATCTATTTTTGATGCGTGTGGAGTGGGATTTAAGCGATTCGGATGTTAATGCTGATAATTTTAACGAAAATTTTGCCACGATTGCCAACAGGTTCAACATGCACTGGCAGCTTAAGCTTTCTCAAAGAAGGCCCAGGATGGCAATCATGGTCTCCCAGTATGATCACTGTTTGGCGGATTTGCTGCATCGCCATCAGAGTGGCGAACTCGCCTGTGATATTCCATTGATCATCAGTAATCATCTGGATTCAAAACGGCTTGCTGAGTTTTACAATATCCCGTTCCATCACGTGGTTGTATCCAAAGAAAACAAGATTGAAGCAGAAAACAGACAATTCGAACTTTTTGAAGCCTATGAAGTTGACTTCATTGTGTTGGCTCGTTATATGCAGATTCTTTCACCCGAATTCGTGAAACGTTATCCTCAACGGATCATCAATATTCACCATTCATTTTTGCCGGCATTTATTGGAGCGAGACCTTATCATAGGGCATTTGAACGCGGCGTTAAGTTAATAGGGGCAACCAGCCACTATGTTACTGAAGTCTTAGACGAAGGACCTATCATCGAGCAGGACATCGACCGTATTTCACATCGTGATCAGGTGGAGGACCTGATTCAAAAAGGCCGCGACCTCGAGCGTATCGTGCTCTCAAGGGCGGTGAGGTGGCATGTAGAGAATAGAATCTTGCTCTACGCTAATAAGACGGTAATTTTTGATTGATAGCAGGTATAAAAAAAGCGAAGTAAACTTCGCTTTTTTAAAACTTTAGGTGACCTTATTCTGCAGGAACAACATCTGGTAAAGGAGTCACTACAGGATCGTCGACAGGTGCAATTTCTGGCAGAGGTTCATCAGCATAAACAACGGGTACAGCTTGCAAAGCAAAAGCAACAACCAACAACATTAATACTTTTTTCATTTTCTTCCCCTTGTGTGAATATAGTCTTGAATCAGAATTACGATTCCGTGCTTCCTAACGGAATCGATAATTTACGCTCTCTGGTTTTCTACTGCAACTCTAATTTAGCAACTTTTTTATGGGATTGGTTTTTCTAGAGCAAAAAGAGATTCGATACTTTCCCTATGCCGGATGATATGGCATTGATTTTTATCAACCATTATCTCAGCAGCCTTGGGGCGGGTATTATAGTTCGAACTCATGCTCATGCCGTAAGCCCCTGCGGATAGAATAACGACTAAATCCCCTTCATCGAGAGACAGATCCCGGTCATGTCCAAGAAAGTCGCCGCTCTCGCAAACGGGCCCGACAACTTCATAGAGCTTGGAAGGCTTGTCTTTGCGTTTAACCGCTACGATATCATGATAGGCGTCGTAAAGAGCTGGTCGCATCAAATCGTTCATGGCTGCGTCAACGATGGCAAAGTTTTTATCTTCACCTAATTTAAGATATTCAACTTGAGTAAGTAGCGCTCCGGCGTTTCCAACCAATGCCCGACCAGGTTCAAAAACCAGCTTGATGTTACGCTTGGCCATCTTTTTCTTCATTGCCTCGGCATAATCAGTAAAATCGGGAGGAGTCTCATCCGAATAGCGTATCCCTATGCCTCCCCCTGCATCAATATGATGGATGTTTATTCCAATCGATTCCAATTCATCCACGAGAAGTAGAATTCGGTCCATGGCATCCATAAACGGAGATAAGTCAGTTAGCTGGGAACCGATGTGGCAGTCAATTCCCTGAATGGAGAGGTTAGGCAAGGAAGCGGCGTGTTTGTAGAGACTTAATGCTTCCTCATACGCGACACCGAACTTGTTGTTTTTCAAGCCGGTTGAAATATAGGGATGCGTCTTGGCATCGACATCTGGATTAATGCGAAGCGAAATGGGCGCTTTTTTACCCGTGTTCCCGGCTACTGTATTGAGTCTTTCAAGTTCAGAGGAGGATTCGACGTTAAAACAAAAAATCCCGGCTTCAAGGGCGCGACGCATTTCCGTCGAGGTTTTTCCAACTCCTGAGAAAACAACTTTGGATGGATCACCGCCCGCCGCTATGACACGTGCCAATTCCCCGCCTGAGACAATATCAAAGCCTGCACCTAGCTTTGCGAAAATATTGAGAATGGCAAGGGTGGGGTTGGCCTTGACAGCAAAACAAACCAGATGATCGACATCGGAAAGACCCGCTGAGAATGCTTGAAAGGCATTGACCAGGGCTTGTTTTGAGTACACATAAGTCGGCGTCCCGAATTGCCTGCTGATATCAGAAAAAGGGACATCCTCTGCGAAGAATTCGCCATTTTTATAACTAAAAGGGTTCACGGTTTTATTTCTGTCTTATTATTTTCAGGTTGAGGGGCAGTTGGTTGATTCGTTACGTTCTTAGGGTATCTTTTCTCAGGAATGTACAAGGCACCTTTTATGCCGCAGCCGTTCATAACAAGGCAAACAACTAGACTAATCAGGCTGATATGCAAGATTGATTTCACTTTGACTTCCGTTATTTCAAATTGAATCTATTTTAACATAAAGGTTAACGAAGCTATCCATGTTCGCGTATGACCGCTGATGCGTCAAATTTAACCGATTATCGGGTAGTTCTAGACCTGTAAAATACATTTTGGCATGATAAAGGTAACTAAAAGGAGTCCATGGCATGCTAATCAAGCGAGAAAAATTTATATTTCAAATCATTCAGCGTGGGTTTACCCTGATCGAGTTGATGATCGTTGTCGGAATTATAGGCATACTGGCAGCTTTGGTCATTCCATCCTATATCGCCAACGTCATGCGAAGCAATACGGTTGATGCCACGAATGCGCTTTCCTCTACACGTGCCCAGCTGGAACAGTTCTATCAGGACAATCGAACCTATGCGACTGTCGGTGCATTCTTTTCACCCTGCCAAACGGTAAATGGAACAACGTTTCACAAGTGGAATTTTACTTGCGTTTCCGATGCCACGACTTACACGATAACAGCCAGTGGGTTGGCCGGTTCGAATATGGCGGGTTTCGTCTATACATTGAACCAGACAAACACCCAGACTACCGCTTCACCCTGGGGCAACTCCAATCAGTGCTGGATAACGAAAAATAACGGTACCTGCTAATGACTAACCTCATCCCAGTTAGAATGCGTCATGTCGCCGGATTCAGTCTGGTCGAGCTGATGGTGACCTTGGTCTTACTTGGCATTCTGACTGCCGTTGCGTCGTCATCTTTTGTTACCTGGATGCAGGATGCAAAAACCCGTACGGTTGCCGAGTCTTTACAGAACGGGATCCGTCTGGCACAGAACGAAGCGCTCAAACGTTCACGTAATGTGACGTTTTTTCTCACCAGCGCTACGCCGGCGATGGGTGCGGTTCAATCAACGACAGGAAAGAACTGGGTGGTCGAATCCATGACTTTGGCAGACTCAACGATTCCGGAAGTATTTATCCAGGGGTATTCACCCGATAACGTTACCTACGTTCTGACTACCGCTCAGAGTGCGGCAATCAAGTTCAACTCCATGGGGAGAATGGTGAGTCCGGCCAATCCCGTTCAGTTTACGGTTTCGAACGCAAAAGGAAGCGGTCGCTCTCTCGCTGTACAGGTTTCAATCGCTGGAGAAATCCGAATGTGCGATCTATCGAAGACTTTCAGTTCAACAACGCCGGACGGATGTTAATGGGAGCGAATAAAGTGCGTAATCTTAAGACCCAAAGCGGTATTCTCTTAATCGAATGTTTACTTTCAATACTGATATTCTCAGTTGGAATTCTCGGATTGGTTGGACTAAGAGCGCTATCCACGCAAAATTCCGCGAATTCTGAACAAAGAACCATGGCGGCCGATCTGGCTAACGATATTGTGGCCCAGATGTGGTTAAGAAATACATCCTTGCCTTCGGATCCGAATCTGTCCGGTGATATCGTTACCTGGCAAAACAGGGTCATAGCTAGCGGGTTGCCTAACGCGACAGGAACGGTCATTCTTGCCAATGGTGTCACCACTGTAACGGTTACCTGGAAAGCGCCGAGTAAAGGCGGTACGGTAAGCGCGAATCAATTTCAGACGACGTTGGTGATCTCATGATTGCACTCTCAAGAAACAACCAAAGGATCGTAGCAAGTCCGATCATTCGATTGGGATCGCTACGCCGACAATTTGGCTTAAGCCTTGTTGAACTGCTTGTGGCGTTGATCATAGGGTTGTTGGTTTCATTGGCGGTATACGGCGTTTTGACCACCAATGAAGGTTATAAACGTACTACCAACTCGGTAAACGATATCGATAAGGCAGGCACTTACGCAAGCTATGAAATTGACCAGGCGATTCGCAGTGCCGGTTCCGGATTGATTGGTGGAATTAATTCCTCCAGTGGAATCCAGTCAGCCGGATATTCGATTGGTTGTCAGATCAATGCTTCGAATACCGGCACGCAGGTATTGCCGGCGCCAGCTACATTGCCCACACCATTTAACAATTTGCCAGCACCTTTAAACGGTGCCCCTATAAATTTCAGATTGGCACCCGTTATCATCTTGGCTGGAGCAGCCCCGGCTGGGGATGACATTCTGGTTGTGATGTCTGGGAACAGCGGGTTATCTCAGACGGGTACGAAGTTCTCAAATATCCCTACTGCAACGACATTCAACCTGACCAATGTGGCGGATTTCTTGCCAAGTGATGTTGTGCTGGTAGTGAAACCGCCAACCCCCCTGGCCATGTCTCCTTGCCTTATCGAACAGGTGGATCCTGCGTTCGTTCCGGCACCTGGTGCGTCTTCCGTTCCTTTGGCGGGTCAATTTTATTCTGCAAATGTCAACGGGAATGCGCTTACCGGTTATCCTGTGACATCCTATGCAATGAGTTTGGGGCAGTCTCCTACATTCAATCTTTTCGGCGTTGGAACAAATAACACGCTCTATAAATACGATCTGTTGCAGCAGCAAACGATTTCCACCGTTAACAATCCCAATCCTTCCCCTTTTGTGGACAGGGTATTTCAGATGCGTGCACTTTATGGGATTTATACTACGCCTGGTAATCCCGCCACCTTAACATGGGTAGCCCCTACCGGGGCCTATTCAGCCGCGACTCTGCTATCCGGCACGCCGGCAGCAAATGCGACCATAAGCAATATCAAGGCAATCAAGATCGGAATTATCATGCAAACGTCGTTACCTGAGAAAGGGAACGTGAGTGCGAATTCAATTCAATTATTTACCAGCACACCTATTCCCGTTACGGTAAATCTTGCAGCACTCAACTATCGTTACAGGACTTTTGAAGTGACTGTGCCGCTAAGAAACGCGTTGATGTTATAGGTTGGCTTCAATCAAGAACTCATGGAAGACTTACTTTGAAAACACATACTTCTAAATCTGATTTATCAAGGCAATCGGGGATCATCATGTTAGTAACCCTTATTTCCCTTGTTATTCTTATGTTAGCGAGCGTAGCCCTCGTCAGGTCGACGGATACGAACCTGTTGCTTGCGGGTAACGTGGGTTTCAAGAGGGACGTGATCAACCAGGCAGAAAGGGCCATCCCTTCCATCAAGACCATGTTCTCGACGGGAGTCTTGTCTACCGCCACATCAAGACAGACGGATCTTGTCTCCAGTAACTATTATTCCAGCATTCAAGCTAACAATAGCCAGGGTGTTCCGAACGTACTGATGAATATTACGGATGGAAATGCAAACAATATTATCGACAGCAATGCACAGATCATCGTTCGATTTGTCATTGACAGGATGTGCTTGGCTTCAGGCGTAGTCAGCACCACCTCCTGTTCCTTGAGTCAGAATACGACTGATACGGGAGGGGATGCAGGAACCGATCCATGGAAGTCGAAAGGCAATGAATTACCGGTATACAGAATCAGCATCAGAGCAACGGGGCCAAGAAATACGGAGTCCTTTTTGCAATATACCTTTAGTGACTAAAGTCTACATTTAGATTAATCGAATTACCCCGAATGAGGTGTTATATGAGAACTGTTAATTATTATTCGAACCTGATCGCCCGTTTCGCGGTCACTATGGCTCTTTCGGTAGGAATGTCAAACGCTCTTGCTGCAACCGCATTGAATGATCAACCCCTTTTCTCTACGACCAATGTTCCTGGCAACGTCGCGCTGACATTGTCCGTAGAGTTCCCTACGGCGGTTGGAAGCGCTTACGGTACAGGCGGTCCGAATCCAGATACTACCTATGCAACCACTACGGAATATTTGGGTTATTGGGATCCAAATAAATGTTATGACTATCACACAGAGACGGCCTTAACCAACCATTATTTTGTTCCAGTCGGTGCTGCTGCCTCGCATACTTGTTCCGGTCACTGGAGCGGTAACTTCTTGAACTGGGCGCTGACCCAAACCATTGATCCGTTTAGAATGGCATTAACCGGTGGATACCGCAGTATTGATACAACCACATTAACCGTACTTGAAAAAGCGATGGCCACACAGAGTGGTGCGGGGACAAAAGACAAAAAGATTACTGGATCCACTTTAGTAAGTGGAGCAACCCCTTATAACTGGTCAGCTTTCAGTATACGAATCAACACCCAATACAATACGTTTTTGTTTACGAACAGCAATGCTAGCATCGGGACAGCGACTTACAATTATTCGACGGGTGTGTCCACTCCGGCTACGACTGAAATTCCTCCTGTGACTGACACCACGGGAACCGGCCTTTATCGCATGTATGCGCGGGTCCAGGTTTGTGCCAGCTCTGCCTTGGCAGAAAGCGATTGTACAGCCTATCCGGGAGGAACCTTAAAACCCACCGGATTGATACAGGCCAACTATGACAACCTTAATTTCGCGGCCATTGGCTACCTTAACGACGGCAATATTATGCGGGATGGAGGCGTTCTTCGTGCCAAGATGGCACCCTTAGGTCCTACGATGCCGGTCCCAGGAGCACCCGATGTCGTTAATCCCAATCCAGAATGGGACGGTAATACCGGGATTTTTATAGCTAATCCGGATCCCTTGGATGCCGCGGCTACAGGGGTCAGCAATAGTGGTGTAATTAACTACCTGAATAAGTTCGGGATCACAAGTCCGGGTTACAAGACGTACGACCCGGTGAGCGAACTCTATTACACCGCAATTCGTTATTTCAAGAACCAGGGGGGGGTTGCATCCTACACGTCTGGACTTACCACAGCGATGAAGGATGGGTTTCCAGTCATCACTACCTGGAACGATCCGATTCAATATGCCTGCCAAGCCAACTTTATCATTGGTATCGGTGATACGAATACGCACGCGGATGCAAACCTGCCAGGTTCAACGATCCGAAACACGAGTGTAGAGCCAGCAATACCTCCAGAGGTTACTGCAGATACTACCGTGAATGTAGAGACTGCTACCAATAAATTGGGTAACTTGGAAGGGTTGGGCAATCTTGGTGATGTGCATCCGACTTGGTGCTGTAACTACAATTCGTATTATATCGCTGGACTGGCCTACGATTCCCATACCAATGACATCCGACCTGATTATACTGGCAACCAGACGATCACGACCTATTGGCTGGACGTCCTGGAGAGTGGTTTCCAGGCCCATAATCAATATTGGCTTGCAGCAAAATACGGTGGGTTCACGGTTCCTACCGGGTACAGTGAATATGGCAATACTACGGCCTTACCGACATCAGAATGGGATGTCAATTTAGATGGCGACCCAGACAATTATTTTAGAGCAAATAACCCGGGATTGATGATTGCGAACCTTAAAAAGGCCTTTAATGCGATCCTTAAATTGACAAAGGGTTCCTTCAGTCATTTTAAAATTGTTACGCCTGACATCAGTTCCGGAAACATGAGCTACGGCACATCGTATACGGTGGCCGGTTGGACTGGGGACGTGATAGGAAGCAGTACGTCTGTGGCATCAAACGGTACGGTGTCGTCCACGCTTGATTGGGATGCCGTCAATATCCTTGAAAACCAGAATTGGGATACAGGACGTTTCATTGCCACATCAAATTGTACGGTAACGGATGCCGTGCAGGGTCTGCAGACCTGTACCGGGGTTCCGTTCCGTTTGGCAAGCTTGAATGCTACCAATACATCCAATTTGGTGGTCAGCAGTCCAGCAACCCAACAAACACTTCTGAATTTCCTTCGCGGTGATAGAAGCAACGCGGGTTCCTTGGGAACAAAATCGTTCAGGGATAGAACCAATATTCTTTCAGACATCGTAAATTCGAAAGTATTTCCTTCAGGCCCTCCTCGAGCCAACTATACGGATGCTTATAACCCTGGCTATTCTGCATTTAAAGCAGCTTATGCCAATAGGTTGCAAGTTGCCTATGTTGGGGCAAACGATGGCATGCTGCACGCCTTTAACGGTACCCCAACCGGCGGGAACGAGATATTTGCCTACGTGCCCCAAGCGGTATTTGCAGGACCAACGAATACCCCCGTGACGAATGGATTGGCCGAGCTCGCAAATGTGAACTATGTCCATCATTATTACGTCGATTCAACCCCGATAGTTCAGGATGTTAATTTTGGTGGAGGAACATCGGATTGGCATTCGCTTTTGGTAGGGGGGCTTGGGAAAGGTGGGAAGGCTTATTATGCGATTGACGTGACCAATCCGGGCAGCCTTAGCAGTGAGACATCCCTGGCAAGTGCGGTTAAATGGGAATTTACCGATACGCACATGGGGTATAGCTATGGTCGCCCATTGATGGTGAAGACCAAAAAGTACGGTTGGGTCGTCATCCTCACCTCTGGCTATAACAATGACAATGGCCAAGGTTATTTCTTTATTGTGAATCCAAGCAATGGCGCTTTACTTGAAACGATTGGCACCGGTGTTGGAAGTACAACAAACGATGCAGGATTGGCTCAGCCTACTGCCTTTGTGGCCGATTCACGAGATTTTACAGCAGATGCCGTTTATGCAGGGGACCTACTGGGTAATGTCTGGAGACTCGACTTGACCGGTACCTCAGGTAGTTATCCAGCGCCAACCTTGTTGGCAACGCTTACCTCTTCAGCCGGGTTGCCTCAGCCCGTCACCGTGCCACCGGTTGTGGAATTCGATCCAAGCACGTCGAAACGCTTCGTTTTTGTCGGAACAGGAAAGCTGCTTGCCGATTCGGATGTCTCGAGTTCATTGGGCAATACGTTCTATGCTATCAATGACGGTACTCAGAGCGCTTTCTTCACGAATCTGACCGCCCCAGTTGCCTTCCCGTTCACAAGGTCAAGTATGGTCAATGACAACACGGCCGGAGGACTGAGCTCAGCTTTACCTAATACGGCAACTGGTTGGTACATCGATCTTGGGTTTGGATCGAACGGAAACGCCTATCGAGTCAACGTGAATATGCTAAGCGGGGCAGGCATCATTGCATTCCTTGCAAACCTGCCTGGCGGCGATGCGTGCAACCCTTCTGGAACGAGCGAGATCTTCGCCTTGACATATGGAACTGGACAGTCCGTGTTGTCTTCCAATGGTGTAACCGTGCAGAGTATTTCCCAAACTGGCTTGGGAGCAGACATTACAACGTATAATTCAACACCATTTAGCAATCCGCCAACAATTGTAACTTGTGATACGGGAGGAAACTGCAATACCTACAATACGAATTCTTCTGTCGTAGCGGGTTTTAAACAACTTAACTGGCGTGAATTACCGAATCCTAATTAGTTCATTCTGGATTCATGAGGTTATATTTTGCGATCGTTATCTCTGCGGCAATTCACATTGCCGCAGTTTTTTTTATTCCAAGCTTTGTAAATGAATTGCATCCAACAGCCTACCCAAAAATGCTCAACGCTATCAATGTAACATTGCCCCCTGTGACAAAATCCAGGGGATTGCAGGACTCATTGGGAAAAGTAAATAATAATACCCCATTGGATCAAGACCTTAAGGAGTCACATGAGACACCTTATTCCGTATCATATAAAGACTCTCAGCATCATGAAAATACTCTTTCAGGTTATCGATCACCTCGAGACGTCGAAATGAAGGCATTGCCGGTAAGCAACTTAAGCATTGGTATGTTCAATGGTGTTTTTATATCAGGATTCCCGATAAAACTTCGTCTTTATATCAACTCTGCTGGAGAGGTTGTTAAAATCAAGGAGATAAAGGTGATGGAACAGGATCGCCCGATGGTTAACAGATTAACGCAATTACTCTATAAGCTCACTTTTTTACCGGCAAAAAAGGGGGGTGTTGCTGTCGATTCTTTTCAGGATGTAGAGTTTAGCTTTTAACTTGTTGGTTATTGTTTAGCAGTTTGATGACTATCAACCCGTTAATCAACCCAAATAATAATGCAGTGCTTGCGAACACAGGAATCAAATAGCTGACTCCGGCATGCGGAATGAGCCATATCCTCACGATAAATAACTGACCGGCAATGTGGGCAAACGCTGCCAGGATACTCGAAGTGACCGCACTAAAATACCTCCTTGGAAAATATCGGGTGAGTGATAATGCCAAAAGACTTGCAATAGCTCCAGACAGGCTCAGCGCAAATGTTGGGGACAAGAAATTACCAAGTAAGAAACTACTTGCAAAAACGCGGAGAAGGCTTACCCAGGAAGCCGTAACAAAATCATACTTGTATAAAACATAGAGGGTTATGATGTTTGCTATACCTGGTTTGACGCCTGGAACAGGGGAAGGAAAAATAGACTCCACCAGATGCAGACCAATTGCGATAGCAGTGAGCTTGGCAACTCGGTGGTCGTCGATAGTAAGTTGAATCACTTGGACAGGTTCGTTAGTAGTTGAGCGAATCATAGGATTTCTGCCTGCCTAATAACTCCAGACTAACTTGGTTTGGTAGGCAAACCGCGACCTGTCCAACCCGGTTCAGCCATCCCTGATGGACGCAATACTGATTGCTGCAAGGCGAACTTTCAAAACGGACTTTTCCATTTGACAGGATTATTGTGGAATAGCCGATGGGACCCTGAATTCTTATCATACGTTCCTGGTCAAGACTGAGTGTGGCAAAAACATGATCACCCTGTCTAATCAAAAGCTTTGTCGCTTGTTCGACATGCCATAAAGTTTTAAAAAGAGTTAGAACCAAAGCAACGCTTAAAATAATGATTAGCCAATCGCCAACAAGTGGTTTACCTGAGTATCTGGTATTCAACATTTGACTCTTCCCAATGCAATTTATCTTTTATGCTTGGACTAATGAATATCTTTCCTTGGCTGTCTATGACCATAAAATCCATTATGCCCATCTCAGCGGCCGCCTTGACTCGCTCGGTATTTGTTTCGGCTATGAATATGGGTTTTGATGCGGCATCCGAGACTGTGCCTGCATTCTTACCGGGAGGGACAAGAATGGTAACAGATTCTGTACCCTGTGCCGGATATCCGGTAAATGGATTGATTATATGGCAATACCGTTTACCATCCTTCTCGAAGTAACGTTGATAATCGCCCGAGGTGCCTATCGCCCATCCATCTGGCAAATCAATGGTAGCGATCGGCGTAGGTTTTCGGGGATGCTGGATGCCGATACGCCATGGAGCGTCACCGTGTTTACCGATAGCAATGATATTTCCGCCAATGTTGATTAATGCCGAATGCACCTTCTGGCTCAGCAGGTACTCTCTGGCCTTATCGAGTGCATAGCCTTTAGCGTACCCTCCTAGGTCCACCTGAACTGCCGGGTTTTTGCTAAAGGCGCTGTTTCCATTCAAAATTATATCGCTCATCTGAGGTTTTTTGGATACCCATTCAGCTATCGTCATTGCGGAAACGTCGATGGGTGTGAAGTTGTCCCTTTGAAATCCCCAGGCATGGATCAATCCGCCAATAGCAGGATTAAATGATCCTTTTGATTGAACGGAAAGATCGGAAGCATTCTTGATAATATAGGCAAGTTCACCCGATATAGGGATCGGTGTCTTGCCTTCTCGGAAAGTCTGGTTTAAATGATACAACTCACTTGATTCTTGCCATGCGTGCAATTGATTATGTAATCGTTGGAATTCTTGTTCTACGTGTGAAGCCAACTCCCGGGAACGTTTTTCTGGCTCGTTGTATATGCTGATATCAACTAGGGTTCCGAAAACATAGCTATGACTTTGATATAACGCATCCTGACCACAACCACTTAACAAAAGAATGACACAAGCTAGAAGGATGCGCATTGATTCTCTAGAGCGTTCATGAATGCAATGGCTGGTTTGCAGTCAGTTTGATTGGCAATTTCAACCATTCCGGTTGGACTGGTTACATTTATTTCGGTTAGATTGTTTCCTATCACGTCGAGACCCACAAGAAACAGCCCTTCTTTTTTTAGCGTATTGCCAACCGTACTTGCAATTTCGTAGTCTCTACTGGTTAAAGGTTGTGCAACCCCTTTTCCGCCGGCCGCCAGATTCCCTCTAGTCTCCCCTTGCATGGGAATTCGGGCCAATGAATAAGGCAGCGGTTCACCGTCTATGACGATGATTCTTTTATCGCCTTCCTTGATTTCAGGCAAATAACGCTGGACCATTATGGTTATTTGCTCATATTTTGTAATGGTCTCAATAATAACGTTGATATTCGGATCATTTGGAGTTAACCGAAAAATGCTTGTGCCCCCCATGCCATCCAACGGCTTTAAAACAATGTCACTGTATTCAGCAAGAAACTGTCTTATGATTCGACTGCTTCGGGTCACCAGAAATTCAGGTGCAAATTGCGGAAATCGTGCAATTGAAAGCTTTTCATTCCATCCTCTTACCGATTCTGGATCATTAATGATATTCGCGCCTTGCTTGCTTGCGATCTCTAACAGATACGTACTGTAAAGATATTCGTTATCGAATGGGGGATCCTTGCGCATCAGCACAGCATCAAACTCATTGGGATAACTTTCAGTCTCCTGTCCAAGATCGAACCAATTTGGCCCATCTTTGGCGATAAAGGGCCTCGCCAGCAGGCAAACTTTTTCATGGCGCAAGAATAGGTCCCCTTGCATGGAAACGAACACCTGATGGCCTCTTCGTAACGCTTCCATCATGATGGCCACACTTGAATCTTTATAGCTTTTTAAAGTCTCAAGTGGATCAAGAATGAATACAAATCGCATGGGCTTAGTTGATGAAGTTATCGGGGTCATTTTCTTGCAGTTCAATTGCAGCGGCCAACATTGCAAGTCTGGCAACCACACCATAGGCATAGAAGCGGTTTGGCGCAGCATCAGGTGCTCCTGCGCAGTCAGGAAGTGAGCATGGGGTGTCGAAAGCCAATGGTACGAAATGCATACCTGGGGCATTCAGATTTTCATCTTGGCCTCGGCTGGTATGCACACGGTAAAATCCACCTACGACATAATGGTCTATCATGTAGACTACAGGCTCGGCTACCGCATCATTGATCGATTCAAAAGTATAGACGCCTTCTTGAATAATGACTTCAGAAACTTGAAGCCCTTCCTTGACTACAGACATTTTATTACGTTGTTTCCGATTCAGGTCTTTAACATCACTAGGACTTTTTACGGTCATGATTCCCATGCCGTAAGTCCCTGCATCAGCTTTAACGATCACAAAGGGATCCTGCTCAACACCATATTCATTGTATTTGGATTGTATGTCGCCTAGCAGCGTGTCTACTTTAGAGGCGAGTTCATCCTCGCCGACTCGAGCATTGAAATCAAGTTGTTTTGCACCATCAAAATACGGATTAATCAACCAAGGATCGATACCTAACAGTTCACTGAACGTTTCAGCAACTCTCTTGTAGGCAGCAAAGTGCTGAGTCTTTCTTCTTGTGCTCCATCCAGCGTGAAGTGGGGGAATCAAATTCTGTTCAAGATTTCTTAATATCTCAGGAATGCCACCTGACAGGTCTTTGTTGAGCAGGACTGCGCAACTATCAAAATCATCAAGGATAAGTCTGTTTCCCTTTCTTTTGACGGGTTCGATTAAAAGGGAGTCGCCATTTTGGGTATCTAATTTTGTTGGAGCAGTGATCTCTTCGGAAAGAGAGCCAATACGAACAACTAACCCTGCCTGTTTTAAAATGTTGGTGAGTGCGGCTACATTTTGTAAATAAAAAGCGTTGCGTGTATGGTTCTCAGGTATCAGCAATAATCGTCTGGCTTCCGGACAGATTTTCTCAATCGCACTCATGGTTGCCTGAATACATAAAGGTAAGAAGTCAGGATTCAGATTGTTAAATCCGCCCGGGAATAGATTCGTATCGACCGGTGCAAGTTTGAATCCGGAATTCCTGAGGTCAACCGAGGTATAAAAGGGTGCGCCATGTTCAAGCCATTGCGTTCTAAACCAATGTTCAATCACTGGCATGCTGTTGAGCATTTCTTTTTCAAGACGAAGAAGCGGGCCATTAAGAGCTGTTGTCAGATGAGGAACCATAAAATCATTTTAGGATAAAAACATGATTTTATCCCACATCCAAGAGATAGAGTCAAAAAAAGGGGCGCTTACGCGCCCTTGAGGGAGGAGATTAACCATGGAAACTAGGCATGAAGCGTGGAACTTGAATTCAACTGCAAGTCCAACCAATGCGTTCGTTTCATCTAATTAGGTTAAAGCATTTACTGTGCCAATAAAAAAGGATGGATTTAGCTTGGTTTTAATGGATTTTGCCTTTTTTATCCAATTTTCTTGCACTCTATTTGTGCAAACAGATCGATATCTGCAACAAAATATCTATGCTTCATTTAAATAAAAAAGCGGGCACATTGTGCCCGCTCATTTACTAGACTGCTAGTAAGACAGATTACATGTTGTAAGCTGTTTCACCGTGGTCTGCAAGATCCAGACCTGCTTCTTGATCTTCATCGCTTGAGCGAATCCCGATTGTATATTTAAGTACAAGCAGAATGACCAATGCAACACTTCCTGACCAGGCCAATGTGATGCCGATATCCCAAAGTTGGGAGATGATTTGTGCGGTTGCATCAAAATCGGCTACCTTGTTTGCAACGTAGTCCCACACACCAGTTCCACCCAGAGCAGGGTTCACAAATATACCTGTTCCAAGCGATCCGATGATACCACCGACGCAGTGAACACCGAATGTATCAAGTGCGTCATCGTAGCCTAACCAGTGCTTAACTTTAGTTGATGCAAGCAAGCAAACGACACCGGCGGTTGCGCAGATAACAAGTGCACCCATCGCTCCGACGTAGCCCGCAGCTGGTGTGATAGCAACGAGGCCAGCCACGATACCAGAACATACGCCCAAAAGACTTGGTTTGCCCTTGATGATCCATTCGGTAAGCATCCAGGTAACGCCGCCAACTGCAGTACCAAACAAAGTATTGAAGAATGCAAGACCTGCAGCACCTGTTGCTTCAAGAGCGGAGCCGGCGTTGAAACCGAACCAGCCCATCCACAACATGCCAGTACCGATGGCGGTCATCATCAAACTATGAGGAGGCATTGCAACCTTGCCGTATCCAAAACGTTTGCCAAGAACCAAGGCAGCTACTAAAGCAGCGATACCCGAGTTGATGTGAACAACGGTTCCGCCCGCAAAGTCCAGCGCACCTTTGTTAAATATGAAACCAGCATGACTGTTAGCAAGATCCGCAGCCCCTTTAGCTGTGGTATAAGCATCTGGACCGTCCCAATACCAAACCATGTGAGCTACTGGAAGATAAGCGAACGTGAACCAAAGTACACTGAAGATCATCATTGCGCTGAATTTGAAACGTTCTGCGAAGCCACCACAAATCAAAGCAACAGTAATCGCTGCAAAGGTTAGTTGGAACATGCAGTAAACGTAATCAGGCAAATATTGACCTTTGCTGAAAGTTGCAGCAACAGCGGTGGTTGGATCGTCACCAGCCATGAACAACTTATCTAAAGACCCAATAAATGGTGAAAGCGGATTGCCGTCATGACCCGCAGTGAACGCAATACTGTAACCGTAGATTACCCAAAGCACTGCGATCACGCAGAATATCGCGAAACTTTGCATAACGGTTGAAAGTGCGTTTTTCCTGCGAACCATACCAGCGTAAAACAGGGCAAGTCCAGGAACGGTCATGAACAAAACGAAAGCCGTGGAAGTCATCATCCATGCCACGTCACCTTTGTTACAGTCGAACCCCTTATCACCGCATTTTGGCGCTGCGGCGGGTGCTGCTGCCGCATCCGCTGCAGGTGCCGCAGCAGCAGGTGCTGCCGCTGGAGCCGCATCCGGTGCTGCAGGAGCGGGTGCTGCCGTTGCAGCCGGTGCCGCAGCAGGTGCCGCGTCATCAGCATAACTTGTG